>JASJEG010000174.1 GCA_030064765.1 Acidimicrobiia bacterium
ACCTTGATGGCGTTCGGGATACCCGAATCCAGCGTGTCGATGGTGTCAACGAGAAGGATGCAGTCATCGGGATACACCTCCGCATATGCCCGGAACGCTTCCTGCTCGCCGAGGCCCAGCGCCATGAAGACCTGAACCATCGAGTGGGCGTGGGTTCCCTTGGGATCGATCCCCATCTCATGCGACACGCCAACATTCGATGTGAAGTCGGCGCCGCCTATCAAGGCTGCCCGGCCCCCGGCATTGGCACCAAACGCGGGACCGCGCCGCATGCCAAACTCGAGGGCAGGACGCCCACCCGCCGCCTCATGGATCCGCGACGCCTTGGTGGCGATCAGGGTCGGGTAGTTGAGGTGATTGAGCAGCGCCGTCTCCAGGATCTGCACCAGCGCCAGCGGGCCCTCGATGATGGCGATCGGCACGTTGGCATGCACCACCCGGCCCTCCGCAATGGCATGGATGACCACCTCATCGAAGCCTCCATTTGCCTCCAGCCAATCGAGGAACTCATCACCGAAACGACGCTGCCCCATAGCGTTGTGCTGGCTCCGTAGCAGCTCGAGGTCGGCTTCGGTGAACCTGATCTCGTCCATCCAGTCGAGCAAGGGATCGAGCCCGGCGAACACTGCATATCCCGCCTGGTGGCGGCCGTAGTCCGGATAACTGCGGAAGAAGTAGTCGAACTGGGCAGACCGTTCATGGAGCCCACGCTCGAAGTAGAGCTGAGCCATCGTCAGCTGATACTGGTCCGTGAACAGTACGCCTTCGGTTGGGCCGGGATGTGAACTCATCGTTCGCCTTCTACGGGTTTGGACAGAGTCTGCCACGGATTGACCGAGCTGGAGTTCGCCGCTGGCGATACTCCCAACGTAGTTGCTCTGCAATCAGGCGATGACACCACCTTCGGTCATGCGCTTGATATCGAGCAGCTCGGTGACCTGCTCAGCCGTCAGCCATCCCTTCTCGACCACCACATCGGCAACGTTGCGCCCGGTGGCGAAGGCCTCCTTGGCGGCAATCGCGCCGTTGTCGTAGCCGATGTGAGGGTTGAGTGCGGTCACGACGATGATGTTGCGCTCCACCAGCTCCCGGGCCCGCTCGACGTTGGCAGCGATGCCGCTCACACACTTGTCGGTGAAGGTGTCCGCGGCATTGGTCAGCAGGCTGATCGACTCCAGCAGATTGTGGGCGATCAGCGGCATCATCACGTTGAGCTCGAAGTTGCCGTTGGCCCCGCCCCAGGTGATCGCAGCGTCGTTGCCGATCACCTGCGCAGCCACCTGCATGACCATCTCCGGCATGACAGGATTCACCTTGCCCGGCATTATCGACGAACCCGGCTGCAGCGATGGGAGCTGAATCTCAGCGATACCGGTACGCGGACCGCTGGACAGCCAACGCAGATCGTTGGCGATCTTGAACATGGAGGTCGCAACTGTCTTGAGCGCACCCGACGCCATCACAGTGGCGTCTTTGGCTGCCTGTGCCTCGAAGTGGTCATCGGCTTCGCGGAAGGCAAAGCCGGTGATGGTTGCCATGTCGGCGATCACCGCCGCCGGGAATCCGTCGGGTGCGTTGAGGCCGCTTCCCACTGCGGTCCCGCCGAGAGCCAGCTCCTCGAGCTCGGGCAGTACCTTCTCGACTCGCTCCGCGCCTTTGCCGATCTGTGTCGCATATCCACCAAACTCCTGACCAAGAGTCACCGGAGTGGCGTCCATGAGGTGGGTTCGTCCCGACTTGACGACATCTGCGTACTCGTCGGCCTTGGCCGCGAGCGCACTCTGCAGCTTGCTCAGTGCGGGCAGCAGTTCTTCCCGGATGGCCGCTACTGCGGCGACGTGGATCGCAGCCGGAATGACGTCGTTGGAGGACTGGCCGAAGTTGACGTGGTCATTCGGATGAACGTCCTTCGAAAGCAGATCGCCGCTGATCAGTTCCGAGGCTCGGTGGGCAATGACCTCATTGGCGTTGGTGTTGGTCGAAGTGCCCGAACCGGTTTGGAAGATGTCGAGGACGAACTGGTCATCGAGGCGGCCGGCGCGTACCTCGTCAGCTGCCTGTGCGATCGCAGCAGCCTTGGCCTCGTCCACATAGCCGGCGGGTCCGGCAATGCGGGCCGCCGAGCCTTTCAGCAGCCCGAGGGCCCAGATGAACCGCCGGCTGAATCTCAGCCCGGAAATCGGGAAGTTGTCGACCGCTCGCTGTGTGGAAGCCCCGTAGTAGGCGTCGTCGGGTACCCGAACCTCGCCCATGGAATCACGTTCTATACGCATCGCCTGCCCCAGTCGTATGAAGGATGAAGGTGAGAAAGCCTAGTTAGGCAACTCTCACGCCTGGGCGAGGGCCGCATCGATGGAAGGCGGGATGATCTCGCCGACATCACCCTCGATGCGCAGGGTCACCGCTCGGAGCCGATCATGATCGGTTGCGCCTTGGTTGACGACTACGTACGGCGTGCCCCGCTCGGTTGCATAGAGCGGGATTGCGGCCGCCGGGTTGACCGTAAGCGTCGAACCAAGCGACATTGCCAGGTCGCAGCGATCGGCGGCATCGAAGGCCATTGCCAGCTCGGCAGTGCGCAGGTTCTGCCCGAAACTGATGGTTGCCGGCTTGAGCAACCCGCCGCAGTGGCACACCGGCGCCTTGCCCGTCTCCCGGAAGTACTCGTAGTGTGGTTCGGGATCGGAACGCTCCAAGCATTGCTGGCACTCCACCTCGAGATTGGTCCCGTGGATCTCGATCAGCTTGTTGCGACTAGTCCCTGCTCTGGCATGGAGCCCATCGACATTCTGGGTCACCACCATCTCGATTCTGCCGGCCCTCTCCAAGCGAACTATCGCCCGATGCACCTCGTTGGGCGGAGCGGCACCCCAGGTCGCCGCATCCTCCATCTTCTGCTGCCAGTACGCAACCCGATGCACTTCCGACGTCATGAACTCGTCGTAGTACACCGGCTGTCGAGTCTTCCAGACCCCCTGCGGTCCGCGATAGTCGGGAATGCCGCTACCGGTTGAGATCCCCGCCCCAGTGAAGATCAGTATTCGTTCCGCTCCGGCGATTAGGTCAACAAGTTCGCTGTTCACAGCACCGGCACCACCAACACGTAGACAAGCGCCAGCAGCGTCAAGGCAATGACCAGGTGCCGGGCTGCCACCCACAGCGGGCTGAGACCTGCAGTCTGCAACGCTGCCTGCATCGGTGCGGCCCCGTAGGCGAGGTCGCGCAAGACACGGTCGCGGGTGGTGCCGCCGCGAAGCGCCGTCTCGACGGCGCCCCCCTCTCGCTTGTTCTCAGGAACCAGCTTCTCGGTACGCGGTAACAGCGGACGAGCAAGAATCGACAATGCAGCAAACAGCACGAGGGCAACGATCAAGACCGCGACACCGTGGGTGAACAAGACTGCAGCCAAACCAATCACCCATACCCCCCACAGCAACCCGACCTCGCGCAGATAGGTGCGAGCGTCATCCGGACTACTGAAGGTGTACTCGATCTCGCTCATGGGACGAACCGAGGTTACCGCCAACCAGCGTCGATTACTCCGCGCCGGGCCGGAGGGTGCTCGCCAGCGCCATCTGCTGGAGCATGTCCGGCGTCGAGCGATAGCCGGCAGGATTGGGAACCAGCACCACCCGGTCGGCACCGGCCTTCAGTAGATCCGTGACGGTGGCCGCACAGTCCTCGGGGCTGCCCGTCGCAACGAACCTGCGTAGCAATGAAAGCGGAATGGCTTCGCCGAGCCCTTCCTTGCCCACTGCTCCCACCACTGTGCCTAGTTCTTCGCCCTCCGGCGATGACTCGAGAGCCGGCGACCCGGCCATTGCGGCGAGCATGCCTGCCGCCCACTTAGCCATCTGCCGGCTTGCGCCATCGGGGTCCTCCGTCTCAATTGATAGCAAGCACAGCGCCACCACTTGATGAGGTCCGCTGCGGGCACTGCGCTCCCTGCCCTCGGCGATGCGTTTCTTCGCCCACACAACGGAACCGGGTGAGCTGAACCAGCCCAGCAGGGTTCCATCTGCCAGTTCTCCGGACATCCGCAACGACGCCGGCCCCTGCACGCCGTAATAGACGGGCGCCGGCCCGCTGGGCGGATGATCGAGATCGACGCTCTCGAAGTCGAAGTACTCGCCGGATCGAGTGATTGTCTCACCATCCAGAAGCATCCGGATTGCCGCGGTAACCTCCCGGAGCGACCGCAGCGGCGACGGCGGCGCAAGACCCATCTGGCGCATCCAGGGAGGGGAGCCATGTCCCAGCCCGGCCATGAAGCGACCCGAATAGGCGCCGGCCAGCGTGGCGAACTCCATTGCGGTGACGGCCGGGTGGCGGACAACACCCGCTACAACACCGAGGCCGACCGGAATAGTGGTCGTTGAGGCAAGCGCAATGGCTGCCGAGGCGATGCCGCCCAATTGGAAGTAGTCCTCGGCGAGCCAGAGCTCGCCGTATCCCAGCTCCTCGGCCCGCCGAACCACGTGCGGAAGATCGGCCGGGGAGGTTGACGCTCCAATCTGAATACCAAGTCGGGTCATGTGATCCCCTGTATCTGTTTGTAGTACTTCCGATTCTGCACCCCTCCGTCCTCGTATGGACGTTCCTGGTAGCCGTCGGCAAGGAGCAGCGCGTGGTGTGGTGCGCCTTCTTCGGCGGGATACGGCATCCCCGCCAGGTGGAGCGCAATCCCACCGGGACGGACGACACGCTCGATCTCGACGAGTTCCGCGGTGAGATCCCAGCCGATCGCGTTGCGTGTCAGCAATATGTCAACTGAGTCTTCAGGTAGCGGAATCGCGTCGAGAACTCCGTCGAGCACGAATACATTGGCCAGCCCCATATCGCGCGCCTTGGTTGTGATATGAGCCCGCAACGTCGCAACCGGCTCAACAGCGAACACAGTCGCCACGATCGGAGCGACCGCAAACGACACCTGGCCGGTTCCGGCTCCAGAGTCGATGACGACCTTGCCTTCCAGGGGCTCAGCTTCCTCGAGCGCAGCGCGGCTCCACAGCCGGGGCACCTTCTCGTCGTAGAGCGCCGGCGCCCGTTGATAGACGATTAGGTCGGCCAGCTGCCAGACCACTGCGTCCTCGGCCCTGGTGACGTCCCCCACTTTGCGGCCTTCGAGTATCTCCGCGAGGAACGGCTCGATCTGCGGATACCTGGTAGCCAGGAAACGCGCTAGCTGTGGATGGGCATAGAGCACGATGCCAAGTTCCTCACGCGGAGCTCTAGCCGGTAGCTGTGCGATCTGGTGGGCCTCGAGGAGGAAGAGATCATCGACAACGGGATCGAGCTCGGGGAACATCTCCCGGAGATAGTCGGCGTACATTGCGGGTTCTCTTTCCCGGTGCGGCATCGATTGATTGCCTCATCGGTGACAATGGCCGCGCCTCCCCATCACCGTATTGCGCCCGCCGAGAGGGAGCAAGGCCCGATCGGGTCCCAGACGACTTAGGCGTCGAAAGGGGTCACGTGGGGTTCAGGAACACTGGCCTCGTTGCCGATGAGATCGACGTATCCGCTGGCTTCGAGCTCGCTGGCAATCTCGGGACCACCGGTGCGCACCACTTCGCCATCCACCATCACGTGGATCTTGTCGGGGTTCATGTAGCGCAGGATCCGGCTGTAGTGAGTGATGATGAGCACACCCAGGTCGTCGGAGCGAAGCTCCTCGACCAGATGCGCCACCTCACGCACCGCATCGATGTCGAGCCCGGAGTCGATCTCGTCGAGGATCGCCACCTTGGGCCCGGCCACCGCCATCTGGAACATCTCGGAGCGCTTTTTCTCGCCACCGGAGAGCCCGCCGTTCACGGCGCGCTCCCGGAACCGTTCCATGTCGAGAGTTGCGGCTGCCGACTCGACCCTGGAATCGAATTCGGGATCGTTGCGCACCTCTCCCATCTCGCGCAGCAGATCGTTTAGCGAGACGCCCGGGATCTCCACCGGGTACTGAAACGCTTCGAAGAGACCTGCCTGAGCCCGTTCGTCGACCGGTAGACCCATCACCTCAGTGCCATCGACCAACGCTGAACCAGTCGCGTCGTACTCGTCCTTGCCCATCAGCACGTGACATAGCGTCGACTTACCCGATCCGTTGGGGCCCATGAGGACGTGGACCTCACCGAAGGGCACCTCGATGTCGACGCCCTTCAGGATCTCGAGGTCGCCATAGCTGGCGCGCACCCCGGATACTTCTAGTGCAACTGACATCAGGACTCCTCTTCGATCGTCAAGTAGACGGTGCCGTTCTCGACCTGGGCCGCATAGGTGGCAACCGGGGAGGTTGCCGGCAGCGTCAGCGCCTCGCCGGTGGCGAGGTCGAAGGCGGCGCCGTGGCGGGGACACTCGACCTCGTCGTCAAATACTTCGCCCTCGGCCAACGAGGCCTCGGCATGGCTGCAGCGGTCACCAAGCGCATAGACGGCTTCACCGATCTTGAACATTGCGATGCGGTGCTCCCCGACGTCCACCCGGAGCCCGGCACCCTCTGGGAAATCCGCAAGCGGAGCGATCTCGACTTGAGCCATCAGACCCTCCCCGCTTCTTGCGCTGCCCGGTACTTGGCGTCGATCCAAGATGTCACTACATCGGCGATCGCCGGCTCGGGGAAACGCTCCAGCGCTTCGTTGAAGAAACCGTGCACCAGCAGTCGGTTGGACCTTGGCAGATCGAGCCCGCGGCTCATGAGGTAATACCGCTGCTCCTCATCGAGCGGACCCATCGTCGAGCCGTGACCACAGCGGACGTCGTTGGCGAGGATCTCGAGGTTGGGTACAGACTGCGCTGCCGCCCCATCCGAGAGGATGAGGTTGCGGTTGGTCTGATAGGCGTTGGTCTTCTGCGCCTCCTCGTCGATACGAATCATCCCGGTGAAGATCGAGAGCGACTCCCCCTGGACCGCGCCCTTGAGGAACATATCGCTGTCGGTGTTGAGCCCCTGGTGGTGCATCGTGTAGCGATAGTCGAGCGTCTGTGTCTCGTCGCCGAAGTAGGCGCCGACCACATTCGCCGACGAGCCATTGCCTTCGAGGTCGATCTGGAGCTGCAGCCGGGATAGCGCACCGCCGAGGCCGGCCTCGCCAAGATGAAGAGACGCGTCGCGGCCTACAGCCGCCTGCAGATGCGAGATCGATGTGGTGTTGGCTCCCCAGTGCTGCACAACGGTGACCTTCAGCTGCGAGTTGTCGCCGACGGCGAATTCGAGGTTCGGAACTACCAGGGCGTTGAGTGCGTCGTCGGAGCGGTAGCGGATCACGACAGATGCCTGGCTCGATTGCCCGGTAGCAAGAGTGATGAGTGGGAAGGAGACTGTGCCATCGGTCGCCGCTTGCACATCGATGAAGTAGGGCTGTTCGATCGCCGTTCCTGCTGGCACGATCAGTACTGCGCCGTCCCCGCTGAAAGCGGTGTGGGCAGCAGCGAACTTGTTGAGGTCGGACGGCGTCCCCTGGGCCACGTACGGCTCGAGAAGGTCGGCTTTGTCGGCCAGGAGCTTCCGCAGCGAGCCGAACACCGCACGGTCACCACCGGCGTCAACCGAAGTGGCGTGACCGTCGACCAGGCGCATCGAGCCTGCCGTGTCGGGCAGCGCAGCCACGATCCCGGTGTCGATCTCGTGCGCCTCGCCGGGAGCGTCGACTAGCCCGAATTCGTCAAACGTGAAGTCGAGGTCGACATACCGCCACACTTCTTCGCGGTCCGATGGCATGCCGAGTTTGTCGTAGTAGTCGAGCGCTGCCTTGCGCCTTGCGGCAAGCCAGCCGGGATCGGCCGCGCCCGCAGCTGCAGAGGCCTGAGCATCTAGGGTTTTCACTCTTTCTCCTGTGGTGAGCACGGAGAGGTTACCTGGGTTCGAGTACCAGCGGGACGGTAGGATTCGCCACCATGAGCGGGGAACAACAAGACAAGCTTCCCCCCGGCCGCCAGCCCTACGATCCACTCAATGGGCTGCGGATCGGGGCCCTCACCGGAGGCATCGCAGGAGCGATTGTCGCCGGTTTGACCGGCGTCGGGATCTGGTTCGTCTTCCTGACGGCGATCGTGGCCGCTGCCGTTGGCTACTGGACCCAGAAGCGGAAGCTGACCGGCTGACGGGTCTATGCGCGAGGGTTCGCCTTCAGGTCGACTGCTTCATGGCCGGATTCGGCACCACGGTAACCATCGCGCGGCGCAACTTCGTACGTACTCGCCATCCTCCCGAGACGTGTCACCGCCGCTGAGGCCCCACCGGCTCATCGCTTCGGGCTTCACATGGCAGGAACTCACACGTACGCTGAGAGCGAGGAGAACACTGATGTCCCTTCGCTTGCTAAGCCTGGTGGTTGGATTGCTGGTCACGCCGGTGGCCTGCGGCAGTGGCCAGACGGAAGCCACAACGGAGACTGACGTCGTCTACGCCACGTGGGGGTACGAGGCGCAGGCATATGAAGGGTGGGAGGACAGAGAGCTGACGCTCGACCTGCACGCCCCGGCAGAGGCCGAGGGTGCCCCGATTGTCATCTATCTCCCGGGGAGAGGAGAACGTAGGGCACCAAGACTGCTGGTCGACGGTCTCGTCGAAGAGGGGGCGATCGTACTCGTCGTCCGCTATGCACGATCGAAGGCCGGTCCGGAGACGGATCTGAGTGATCGTGGTTCCGTTGCGCGAGCCAAGGCCGAAAGTGTTGCGTGCGCGATTCGTTTTGGCTTGCAGCAAGCGTCAAACCGCCAGAGTACCGATCCGTCGGTCGTGCTGACCGGCTTCAGCAGCGGCGCTGGTTTGGCGGCACACGCCGCGCTGTTCGGAGCGACCCTCGAAGCAAGCTGGGATGGGTACGCCGCGGCTGGGGGAC
>JASJEG010000168.1 GCA_030064765.1 Acidimicrobiia bacterium
CCCGGGGGGAGGAAACGGAAGGTAGCCATGCAGTACAGGACCCTCGGAAGCACCGGACTTCCCGTGTCCCGAGTCGGCTTCGGGGCATGGGCAATCGGAGCGGATTGGGGTGAAGTTTCGGAGGCGGACGCCATGGCCGCCTTGCACACGGCCCTCGACGAAGGAATCACCTTCTTCGATACAGCCGACGCCTATGGGGACGGCCGGAGCGAAAGGCTGCTGGGGCAACTGCGCCGGGAGCGGTCAACTGTGGATTTCACCATCGCCACGAAGGCCGGGAGACGGCTGGACCCGCACGTGGCCTCCGGGTACACGCCCGCCAACCTCGAATCTTTCATTGATCGCAGCCTGCAGAACCTCAAGACCGAAGCGCTTGACTTGCTGCAACTGCACTGCCCGCCCACAGACGTCTACTACCAGCCGGACCTCTTTGGTGGGCTCGAGGATCTGGTACGTCGCGGCAAGATCCGCCACTACGGCGTCAGCGTGGAACGAGTCGAGGAAGCGCTCAAGGCCATCGAGTACCCCGGTGTGGAAACGGTCCAGATCATTTTCAACATCCTCCGGCAGCGTCCCGCTGAACTGTTCTTCGAACAGGCTACGACCCGCAACGTTGGCGTGATTGTTCGCGTCCCTCTCGCCAGCGGGCTGCTGACCGGGAAGATGACTCAGGCAACTCGGTTCCCTGCCGACGATCACCGCAGCTACAACCGCATGGGTGAAGCTTTCGATGTCGGGGAGACCTTCGCCGGCCTCGACTTCGACACGGGGCTCAGGGCTGTTGAGGAGTTGCGCTCTCTGGTGCCGGCAGGATGGTCCATGGCTCAGTTTGCCCTGCGCTGGATCCTGATGTTCGACGCGGTGGCCACGGTGATCCCGGGTGGCAAGAGTTCGGCACAGGTAGCCGACAATTCCGCTGCCGCCGATCTGGCCAAGCTGTCGAACAAGACGATGGCCGCAGTGGTCGAGGTCTATGACCGGCATGTCAAGGCCCAAGTCCACCACCGTTGGTAGCAGTCGCACGGTCCATGGGCACCATCACCAGACACGCACCAGGCTCCGCAACACTCAATGTGCTCATCCACGGACAGACGTCGAGCAAGGAGGAGTGGACGTCTGCCGGCGGCTACACCAAGGGTGGCGATCTCACCCGCCTGCTCGACGAACACGGTCAATCGTGGATGGCATGCGACCTGTACGGACACGGCGAGTGGACGGCCGACGAGCCCGACTTCGATAGCGAGGACATCTCCGACGAGGAATGGTCTGAGTTTCTCAGTCGCTCCGCAGCGGGGGTGCGGCGGGCACTCGATTTGGCCCTAGAGCAGCAGCCCTACTCGACCCTCAACTTCGTGACCTACTCAATGGGATGCCTGGTCGCAGTCGAGATCATGAAACAGGGACTACCGATCCCGGTTGGCAAAATCGTCATGGCGGTTCCGACCCCGGAGCGCGAGTACGACGACGACTCGTCGCTGCACAACAACCTTGCCGTCTTCTCATCGGTCTTCACTGCAGTTGCGATGGGCCGCTTTGACGAGGAGGTCAATCCGCAGGACATCGTGTGGTTCTTCGACCAGATTCCTGGCGATCGCAAACTACTCCGGTCGTACGACTCGGGGCACTCCCTGCCGGAGGCGTGGGTATCCGACGTCATCCACGATTTGACTCCGTAGTGCCCTACAGCGCAATCAAACCGGCATCCGTTGGATCGAATCCGCACGCATCGAAGTAGAAGCTGCGGTACTCCGGGTCGAAGTCCACATGGAGCCATTCGCAGCCGGCGCGACGCGCCTCGGCCGCGGCCATGGCAACGAGCTCCTTGCCTATGCCCTGACGACGCCGCTCGAATGCGACAACTGTGTCGAGGATGAACGCATGGAACGCTCCGTCCCAGGCCACGTTGACGAAGCCGACGAGGTCCTCTCCCGCATAGGCGAACACCCAGCCCAGGCTGTGAGCGGCGAGCTGCGCCCGCCAATCGTCTTCGTAGACATCGTGATCGAAACCGGCCGCATGTAATCGGTTGAGCGCGCCGTTGTCGACCTCGCCGCGCCATTCGTAGCGAATCCGCATGTCGGGAGCGTAAGGGAAGACCGCCGCCGGAGGCCAACCGGGCACGGTTCTCTTCGCGTACTGTTGACGGTGAGAGGAGGCGTGATGCTGGATCTTGACGTCGAAATGGTCGATCTCGAACCAATGCACGTTGTCTCGGCCCGGGGTTACGGACCGGAACCGGAATACGAGGCTTGGGACTCGATTCTCGAGTTCGCCAAGGAAAGGCAAATCGACCCCTGGGACAAGACACATCGCTTCTTCGGGTTCAACAACCCGGACCCGTCTCCAGAGCGAGTGGCCTACGGCTATGAGCAGTGGATGACGGTTGACCATACCGTTTCGCCGGCAATCGGGCTCGAGGTAAAGGACGCCCCCGGCGGTCGCTACGCGAGGGTGCATATCCACGGTCTCGACATGATCGGGGATGCTTGGCAGTATCTCGTTGACTGGTGTGACAACCACTCCCTAGCCATCGACACGAGCCGCGAGCAGTGCCTGGAAGAGGTGCTGAACCCAATCGACCTACCGGAGAAGGATTGGGACATGAACCTCTACTTGGCGGTGAGCGACAACTAGGCGCTCGCGTCAAGACGGAAGGGCGAATATGCGTCTCAACCAGGTGACCATTCCGGTCACTGATGTTGCGCGATCGGTCGAGTTCTATGTAGGTCTCGGCCTGACCCAGATCGTCGACGGTGGTCGGGACTACGCAGGCGAGAACCGGCTCAATCCGCCGTGGCGACTGCCAGCGACATGAGCACTACCTGAGCTTCCTGGCCGCCCGCAACACCGACCGGTCTGTGACTATGGCTGCTACGTCCACGATCGGGACCCAGCGCGCTCCGAGCACCTCATCCGACGGTGCTAGGTCATCGATTGGTGCCTCCAGCAGGAATCGCACGTCGTAGTGGTTGTGGGCAGGCCGCCCCCGACTCGGCGGAATTGGGTGGACGTCGATGTCGAAGATGCCGTCGATGAGCGGCGCCGCCTCCACCCCGGTCTCCTCACGCACCTCGCGGATTGCGGCCGTGAGCACATCTTCCCCGGGATCCATGTGGCCTCCCGGCTGCAGCCACGTACCGAGATTGCGATGGTGAATCAGCAGCAGCCGCGTCCGATTGGTGTCGACAACGAAGCCGCTGGCTGTGACATGGCCCGGCACGAAGTGGTCGGCGGAGAACGCCTCGGGCCCGGCTTCCAGCAACTGAGCCGTGGCCACGACGAATGAGGCCTCATCCTCGGGCGCGCGGTACCGCTCGAGCAGATCGCGCAGGTTGGCGAGCGGCGTACTCAGAAGCTAGACAAACTCGATGATGCACATCTCGGCACCATCGCCCCGCCGCGGTCCTAGCTTGACGATGCGGGTGTAGCCGCCGGGCCGGTCCGCATACCGCGGCCCGACATCATCGAACAGCTTTGTGACGACCTCACTGTCCTGAATCTTGCGCAGAACAAGACGCCGGGCGTGAAGATCCCCTCGCCGCGCCTTGGTAACCATCTTCTCGACGTAGGGCCGCAGTTGCTTAGCTCGAGTCTCAGTTGTCGTGATCCGCTCTTCCTGGATCAGCGACGCCGCCAGGTTGGCAAGCATCTTGCGCTGATGCGACGGGCTCCCTCCGAGCCGCGGGCCTTTCTTCGGCTTTGGCATCAGGCGCCCTCCACCGTTTCACCGGCGTGGGTGAGCGACAGACCGAGCTCGTCGAGCTTGGCAGCGACTTCTTCGAGACTCTTCTGGCCGAAGTTGGTGATGTTGAGGAGTTCTTCCTCGGTCTTCTCAACAAGTTCGCCAACGGTCTGAATCTGAGCCCGGCGCAGACAGTTGCGGGGCCGCTCCGACAAGTCCAATGCCTCGATCGGCAGGTCCAGATCGGGCGAGGTCGATTCAGCAGTGACGATGTCACCGAGCTCGAGGCCTTCACCCTCATCCATATCGGCGAACAGCCCAAGCAACTCGCGCAGCGTCTTCCCCGCTGAGGAAACAGCCTCGCTCGGGGACAAAGAGGAGTCCGTCTCGACGTCCAGTACGAGCTTGTCGAAGTTGGTGACCATGCCGACCTGGGTGTCGTCGACTCGGAACGCCACCTTGCGTACCGGAGAGAAGATCGAGTCAATCGGGATGACACCGATGGTGTCGCTCCTGCTGTTGCGCTCGGCGCTGCGATATCCCACGCCGCGTTCTGCGGTGAGCTCTACCTCGAGCGAGCCGGAAGCCGACAGCGTTGCGAGGTGCAGGTCCGTATTGACGACCTCGACACCGGCCGGGACCTTGAGATCACCAGCGGTTACCTCGCCTGCCCCTTTGGCCGAGAGGTACAGAGTTTGCGAGCCTTCGGCCTCGATGCGGAGCACTACGCGCTTCAGATTCAGGATGAAGTCAACGACGTCCTCAACCACACCTTCGATGGTGGAGAACTCATGGTGAACGCCCTCGATCCGAACCGACGTTATCGCCGAACCGGGAATCCGCGCCAACAGGGCGCGGCGCAGGGTATTGCCCAAGGTGTGGCCGAAGCCGGGTTCTAGAGGCTCGACGACAAACCGCGAACGATTGTCGCTCAGCTGCTCTTCTTCAATGTGGGGTCGCTGGACGATGAGCACGCTCTGCTCCTCCGACTTCTGTTTAGGACTACTTCGAATAAAGCTCGACGATTAGCTGTTCTTTGATCTCTGTGTCGATCTGCTCGCGGCTCGGGATCAAGGTGACGGTTGCCGCACGCTTGTCGGTGTTGACATCGATCCACTCGGGAGCCGAACGGTCGATCGTGTCGATGGCGTGCTGAACCGCAAAGGTGTCCATGCTGCGCTCCTTGATGGAGACCACGTCCCCCACCTGCACCTGGTAGGAGGGAATGTCGACCTTCTTGCCGTTGACCTGGAAATGCCCATGGTTGACCAATTGGCGCGCCTGAGGCCGCGTGCGGGCGAAGCCCGCCCGGTAAACCACGTTGTCGAGACGGCACTCGAGGATTTGTAGGAGATTCGTACCGGTGATGCCGGTGCGGCGGTTGGCTTCCTTGTAGTAACGACGGAACTGCTTCTCGAGCACGCCGTAGACGTGGCGCAGCTTCTGCTTCTCTCGAAGCTGGACGAGGTACTGCGATTCCCTGATGCGCCCCCGCCCGTGCTCGCCGGGAGGGTACGGGCGCCGATCGAAGTACTTCGCCTTGTTCTCATCGAGCAACTGACGGGCACGTCGGCTGCGCTTGGTGCGGGGTCCTGTATAGCGAGCCATGGCCTATCTGCCCTTCCGCTTCTTGGGACGGCAACCGTTGTGCGGAATCGGCGTGACATCCTTGATGCCGGTCACCTCGAGGCCCATGTTTTGCAGCGTACGGATGGCTGTCTCCCGGCCCGACCCCGAACCGGCGACGATCACGTCGAGCTTGCGCATCCCCATCTCACCCGCCTTGCGAGCGGCCTGCTCGGCGGCGACCTGAGCGGCGTACGGCGTCGACTTGCGCGAGCCCTTGAACCCGACGGAACCGCCGGAAGTCCATGCCTGAACCCGACCCTCTTGGTCGGTGATGGTGATGATGGTGTTGTTGAAACTCGCCTTGATGTGCGCTTGGCCATGCGTGATGTTCCGCTTGACCTTGCGCCGGCTGCGCTGTTGGGGCTTCGCCACTTGCTACCTCTCCGCGACCTACTTGGTGACCTTCTTCTTGCCCGCAATGGCGACTGCCTTGCCCTTGCGAGTGCGCGCATTCGTATGGGTGCGCTGCCCACGAACGGGGAGACCACGACGGTGGCGGAAACCCTGATAAGAACCGATCTCGATCTTGCGCTTGATGTTCTGGGCAGTCTCGCGCCGCAGATCACCCTCGACGGTCAGGTTGGCATCGATGTACTGACGGATCTTGACGACCTCGCTATCGGTGAGATCGCGCACCGCGGTCCCCCGATCGATGTCCAGATCATCGAGAATCTGGTGCGCGGTTGTACGGCCCACCCCGAAGATGTAGGTGAGGCCGATCTCAACGCGCTTGTCACGTGGAAGGTCGGTTCCGGCAATACGAGCCATACAGTTCTACCCCTGACGCTGTTTGTGGCGCGGGTTGGAGCAAATCACCCACACGCGCCCATGCCGGCGGATTACCCGGCACTTCTCGCACATCTTCTTGACAGATGCTGAAACTTTCATCGATACCTGTAAATGATCCTGCCGCGCTCGAGGTCGTACGGCGACATCTCGATGCGTACCTTGTCCCCGGGGAGGATCCGGATGTAGTGCATCCGCATCTTGCCCGAGATGTGACACAACACCTCGTGCCCGTTGTCGAGCTTCACCCTGAACATTGCGTTCGGAAGAGGCTCGACGACGGTGCCTATTACCTCAATTACGTCGTCTTTTTTAGCCACAAGAAATTACCGGCCCGGACATGGGCCGGACGGCAACTATAGGAACTCACGCACGCGTGAGCAAATTCCGCACGCGTAACAGCGTGCGGTCAAACGGGCTGCCGTACCGGCGATGTTACCCAAGTTGGGGCACTGTTCAAGGGGCATTCGGACCGTTGCTCAACTCCTCCGCCCCTCGGCCGACAGGACCGGTGAGCGGCGGCACCGCCGAACAGCAATCGACCGGACAAAGCGGCGCAGATGTACCCAGCCGAAATCGAACAACACGATGAGCGAGAGGCCCTGCCGGGCCTTTCCGCGCTGGCAGCCAGCCTTGGCGACGACGAAGGTGTGGATCTCGACGGCGACCTCGTGGGTGCCTACCTGGCTGGGGAGGATCTAACCGGCATCGACCTCTCCGGAAGGGATCTCACCGGAGCCGATCTCGCCGGAGCCAACCTCTCCCACTGCCGGCTCAACGGTGCCATCCTGAAGGACGCCATCCTGGCGGATGCCGCTATGCAGGAGACCCAACTCCTCGGTGCCGACCTAACCGGCGCAGACCTCACCGGTGCCGACGCCTTCAGCGCGATGCTGGGCAGGGCCAATCTGACCAATGCTGTCCTCTTCAATGCCACCTTGAACGATGCAACCTTCTCCCATGCCGATCTGACCGGGGCCGATCTGAGGACTGCCAATCTCGAAGGCGCCCGCTTCCAGGAAGCCACGCTCGTGCATACCGACTTCTCCAAGGCGCGGATGAACGGGGCCGACCTGACCAGATCCAATGTCGAGCATGCCGTCTTCCGCGATACCGACCTCTCCCGCTCTCGGGTAAAGGCCGTCACCGGCTATTCGTCTGCCGACTGGATCGGCATCGACATCCTCGACGCCGACTTCGCCGGTGCCTACATGGTGCGCCGCACGATCATGGACCAGAACTACCTGTATGAGTTCAAGCACAAGAACCGGCTGAACTCAATCGTTTATCAGATCTGGTCGATCACCTCGGATTGCGGCCGCAGCTTCGGTCGCTGGGCTATTTGGACTGCTCTCATCGCAGCCCTCTTCGCCTTCGGCTACGGATTCGTCGAAATCGACTACGGGGACTACGAAACCGCTCTTTCGCCGCTCTACTACAGCGTTGTCACGATGACGACCCTGGGCTACGGCGACGCTCTTCCGGCCTCAACGGGCGGCCAGATCATGGCGATGGTCCAAGTTGTGATCGGCTACGTGATGTTGGGCGGAGTCTTGAGCATCTTTGCCACCAAGATGGGAAGGCGCGCAGAGTGAAGGGGTACGACCAGTGTTGAAGATGAAGCGCTCCAAGGAGAAGGCGGCAGGCGGTGATCTGCGCCGCGTGCTCGGAGATGTTGAACTGCCGACGATCCCTGCGCTGGTGACGGCGGCAATCGAGCAGGTCTCCTCCCCCGACTGCGATCTGCGCCAGGTTGCGGAAACGGTGGGACGCGACCCCGGACTGTCGGCGCGGCTGCTGACAACCGTCAACTCCGCGGCCTATGCACCGCGCAACCCGATCGTCGGTGTCACTCAGGCGGTCACCATGTTTGGCCGCAACCACCTCGAGTCCATGCTGATCTCACTGGCTGCGAGCCGTGCGGTCTCTTCGACGGCAGCTCCCGGATTCGACATGAATCGCTTCTGGACGGTCGCGGCCTGGCGGGCGTCCGCCGCCGCGTTGATCTCGAAGCGGGTCGATCGATCACGCAGCAGCGAGAACTTCTCTGCGGCACTGTTGGAGGACATTGCTGTTCCGCTGCTCGTCGCCAACAAGGCGGGCTACTCCAAGACCCTGAACGACTGGCAGAGCGGCGCCGGGGAACTCGCTGACCTGGAAATGGCCGCCTATGGCTGGAGCCACAAGACGGTTGCCGGCTGGCTATTCGACGAGTGGGGATTCCCCGAGTCCCTGCGGGATGCGGTCACCGATGAAGGCTCGCCTGAGGACGGAACGGCGGCGTACCCGGTGGTGCGGGTGGTCTCGTCGCTGTCGAGCCCCGGAGACGTGGCGGCGGTGACCGAGACGACCGCGAGTCGCATTTCAGCGGTGTTCGGGCTCGGCCCGGATGAAGCCGTTGAGCTGCTCCAAGAGGCCAGATCGGATGCGGCAACCCTGGCGGGTTCGCTGACCTAGTTCGTCAGGCCGGAGTCCCGCGGTGGAACACGATCTTCCAGCCACCTTCGGTGTGCAACCAGATCGATTCCCTTAGCGCAGCGCTGCGACTCGTGGATGTCTTGTAGTTGACTTCGATCACGGATGCGTGGAGTTGTGTTGCCTCGAAGTCGGTTGCTTCGATGTGGCGTGGGTCTTCGGTCGCCAGGTCTTCGATGATCTCGCCCCGGGTGTAGAGCTTGCCCGAACTGGCAATCTCGACGAAGGAGTCGGCGAG
>JASJEG010000169.1 GCA_030064765.1 Acidimicrobiia bacterium
GGGAAACCTGTCACGCAGTATCGCCGCCCGTCGCTCGCTCTCGTGGTGGAGCAACGTGTCGGCGGTCGGCGTAATCTCGATCCATTGCAGAGAGGCCGGCACTTCCTCTGACCACGACAGGCCATCGGGGAGCTGCTCGGCAAACCGGTGCGGAGGACTGTAAGCCCAATCGTGCCTACCAAGGCGGACATCCCGCACGAGGTCGATGCCATAGGCTGCGCCATCCAATCGGATATGAAGCTCCCACTGACCACGATCGCGGGAGACTATGACCTCCGTAGTGCCTCGTTGGTGAGTCACAGCGACATTGCCAAACGAGGTCTCGGGGCCGCCGCGGCGGCGCACCCGCTCGAATCCATGGTGAGCTAGCCACGCCAGTGTGTCGCGGATGTCCGCCGTGGCCGTCTCGGCCAGCCATTTGTCGAAGTCCAATAGGTCTCCTCGATCGGTGTCAGAAGCGCCGCAGGATCCAGTCTGACACCAGCTCCAGTGCGTGTGGGGCAAACGTCTCTTCGATCTGCCCGTACTCGGATACTGCGCCGGTAGTCGCTGTCTGGAACAGGTGGTTGAGCCCACTCAGCTCTATCACTGTGGCATCTGCGTTACCGGCCAGAGCATCCTCCAGTGCCGGCACGTTGAGTTCTGCCGACACCTGCAGGTCGAGGTCGCCGATCAACGCCAGCACGGGGATAGCCAGCTCCTGCAGGGCGGATTGCGGGTCATAGGCCAAGAAGTACCGCATCCACGGATCCGTATAGACAGCCACGGTCTCCTCGATTGCGGTATCACCCACCAGCTGCTCGAGCCCCGGAGGAGCATCGGCAGCGGCCGCTTCGAGAATCTGGCGAATCTGTGAAGCAACGTCAAGCGACGCTGCCTCCGAGGCGGCGAGAGCAATCACCTCATTGCCCCAACCGACACGCCAGTCGACAGCGCTCCGAGCCGCCCCCTCGGCGCGCATCAACTCTTCGATCTGCTTGGCGAGCACGTCGGCTCCCGATAGGCCAGGGCCTGCCAGCAAGACGACAAAGTCAATCTCATCGGACTGGCCGGCAACCATGGGCGCAATCAGTCCTCCCTCGCTGTGGCCGATCAGACCGATTGCCGAGAAGCGCTGATCGCCGGCAAGCGACACGACCGCGGCCCGCGCATCCTCAGCGAAGTCCGCTGTCGTGGCTCCAACCGGATTGCCTCCCGACCCGCCTACACCGCGGTCGTCGTAGCGCAAGGTTGCGACACCCTGACGGGCGAGCCAGTCGGAGAGCACCAGAAATGGTCTGTGGCCCATGAGTGACTCGTCTCGGTCTTGCTGTCCCGATCCGCTGATCAGCACTGCCACCGGGAACGGACCTTCGCCCTTCGGAATCACGAGGGTGCCGCTCAATGGGATGGGGCCGTTGCTGAACTGCACATCGACCGACTCGTACGGGAAAGGAGGTTGCGGCTCTTGAGGTCGACTGACTGCGAACGGCTCAGCTTGTCTCGCAAACAACATCGGCACTTCGGCGCCGCCTTGTTTCCAAACACCCGCAAGCGAATCCCCCTCGACTGTTCCTTCGAAAGTGGCGGAGGCGATCGGAATCTCGATCGTTACGTCGACGCCCTCGGCACTGATCGTGGCCGGCAGGTCCGATGCCCCCTCCATCGGGCTGTCGAACAGTGCCGTCAGCTCTTGATCTTGTCCCTGATCGATCCGGAACTGGAGCACGACGCCGCCGAACTCGGTCAGCCAGATCCCGGCCACTGGAGCCGGTTGCGGCATGAGGCTCGAGGCGGGATCGACGGTGGTGCTAGTCGTGGTCGGTGCAGTCGTGAAAGGAGCGCGCGTCGAGGTGGTGTCGGCGGACTGTCCGGGGCTCGTGCATCCAGCCGCCAGCACTGCGGCGGCGAGCAGCAGCTTGCGTATGGCCATTGTCAGCACTCCGGGGTTTCTATCGATACGTTACAACCGGGCCGGGCTACGACTCGATGGGGGGCACCATCCGGTCGTTGGCCCATGGGATGAGCAGCACACCAATGACTATCAGATTGGCGACAAGGCCAAACGGAGCAGCCTTGACCCAGATCAAGCTGAGAATCGTCGACAGCACAGTCGACGCCACGATGGCGGTGAGAGCCCAGTCCGCTTCCTGGACTACGCCGATCCCGCCAAGCACGAAGCCGATGAGTGGCACCACCCAGACCACAGCCATCAGCTTGAAGATCCAATGGCCGGAGTCGAAGCCGGTCAGCAAGAAGGTTGGGTCGGACGGGTTGTTCTCATCCTTCACGATCCCGGAGACGGTGAGGGCACCGACACCATGGGCGAGTCCGTGGATGAAGAGGAATACGGCGAACGCGATCTTCATGATCCATCCCTGTGTGCGGCTACCCATCAGTCGTACCGCCACGGATGCCCCGGCGCTAGAGGCAAGGGTCCGCGTTCTCCGAGATCTAGCGCTCCTCCTCCGGGGCTGAGTCCCAGAAGCCGGCATGAACCAGGCGAGCCTCGTCCTCGAGAATCGGTCCGAGGTAGTCCGTCCGTGCGGGCCGCCTCTCCGCATCGGCCGGATGCGCCAGCGCCCAGAAGGAGCCGGCTGACAGCCCGTACACGACCCGAGGGATGCGGGCGATGTAGATGGCGCCGGTGCACATCGGGCACGGCTCGGTGCTCGTGTACAGCGTTACCTCCGCGATCATCTCAGGATCGAGCTCACGCCTGGCCCTGGCGGCCAACATCAGTTCGGGGTGTTGCGTGATGTCATCGGCCGTATTGATTGCATTGCGGGCTTCCATCACTAATGCCCCGCCATGAACGAGCAACGCACCAAAGGGCTCGTCGCCGCGTTCGCGCGCTTCTCGGGCCAAGCGAACCGCGATGCGGATCCAGGGTTCGTGGTTGGTCGCATCCATGCCACTTCCAGGCTACCGACCACTTACCTGCATCGCCGCGCTGCTAGTTTGACGACGTAGGGCCGACCTGGGGAGTCGGGACGAGATTGCGGCCATCGGCTTGCGATGGTCGAGAGTAGAGCGGAGCCGTCGTGGAGAAGATCGGCCGCTATGACATCGAGCGGGTGTTGGGGAGTGGTTCGTTCGCCACCGTCTGGCTGGGCCACGACGACGAGCTCGGGGTTGACGTCGCCATCAAGGTATTGGCGGACAATTGGGTCCATGACGAGGACGTCCGTCAGCGCTTCCTCGACGAAGCCCGGATCTTGTGGCGAGCGCAGTCACCTCACATAGTGCGGATTCATCACATCGATGTGCTCGAAGATGGTCGGCCGTACATCGTTATGGCGCTGGCCGATCAGGGTTCACTCGAGGACCGCATGCAGGAGAAGGCCCAGGCCCGGCGACAATTCACCGTCGATGAGGCGGTCGACGTTTCGGTTGCCATTGCCTCCGGTCTCCAGGCGGCTCACGCCCTGGACATCGTGCATCGCGATCTCAAGCCGTCGGCGGTCTTGTTCCAGACGATCCAGGGAACCGATGAGCCTCAGCTGGTCCTCGCCGACTTCGGCATCGCCAAGTCGATCGCCAAGTCAAAGACGACCGTAGCTACGGGGACGCCCCACTACATGGCGCCAGAACAGGCCGAGGGACGGGTCGACCAGCGGACCGACATCTACAGCGCGGCCGTCATTCTCTACGAGATGCTGGCCGGGCGGGTTCCCTATGCCTTTGATTCGGTGACGGAGGTCATCAGGGCGCAGTCGGCAGCGGCGCCGGTGGCGATCGGGCTGCTGCGTCCGGACACCCCTCCGCCCCTCGCCGACGCGGTGATGAAAGGCCTGGCGCACGATCCTGCCGATCGCTTCGCCACTGTCGGGGAATGGATGGACGCGTTGCAGGATGCCCGGGCCGCGGGTAGCGAGCCGGCCGTCGCTCCAACGACCGCCGAGCCCGAACCTCCCCCCATGGCGAGCACGATGACGGCCGAACAATTCCTGGCGGCGCAGGCAAGCGCCGAGCCGCCCGAGGCCGCCACACCGCCGCCGCCCTCGGCCGGTACGCCCCCACCTCCGCCGCCGCCCCCAGCCGGTACGCCCCCACCTCCGCCGCCGCCCCCGACAGCCACACCGCCGCCCCCGCCACCAAGCCGTCGCAAGAAGAAGCGGGGAGTGCTGCTGCCACTCGTTGGACTGGCGGTGGTTGCCGGCGCAATCGTTGGTGCGCTGGTGTTGGTGACCGGTGGAAACGAGGAAGGCCCCAACATCACGGAAGTCTTCGCCGAACCGGTGGCCTCGACGGGTATCGATCCGTTCACGCCAACGATCGTGCCTCAGCCGTTGGCGCTCCCGGCGATACCCGCCGTCGATACCGAGACGGTCGAGCGAGTAGTCGATCTGCTAAATCCGCCGGTGGGTGAGCTATCCGGCATCGACCTGGATGACTTCGAAGTCCCTGGGCTCAACGTCACTCCACCTGGTCTCGATCTCGCAGCTGCCGAGGAGGAGGTGACCGAAGCGGCGGAAACGGTGGTGTCTACTGTGTCCGGAGCAGCCCCCGGGCTCTACGGCGGAACCGAGGTACTCACTGCCTGCGACAAGGACGCCCTCGTCAGGTTCATGCAAGAGAACGTGGACAAAGCCGCGGCGTGGGCCGGGGTGCAGGGGATCGATGTCGACGACATCCCCGAGTTCATCGACAACCTGACCGACATGATCTTGCAGGTCGACACCCGGGTGACCAATCACGGCTTCCGCAATGGCATCGCCAACCCGATCAACTCGGTGCTGCAAGCCGGGACCGCAGTTCTCGTCGACGTGTTCGGTATTCCCCGGGTGCGCTGCTTCTGCGGCAACCCTTTGCTCCCCGCCATCGAACTATCCGCTTCGGCCACGGTTCGAGGTACGCAGTGGCCCGGGTTTGATCTAGGCAACACGGTGGTCGTCCAGGCGATCGAGGAAGTGCTCGAGTTCGACGTGAACGACATCCTCAGCCCGCTGCGGTTTGTGAAGCCCGTTGGTGGGCTAGCGATCATCGCCCCGGAGACCACCACCACTGCTCCGACAACAACCACGACCATCGAGCTTGGCACGGGCGACGTGCAAGCCACGCTGCGCTGGACGGGAGACGCGGATCTCGACCTCCATGTCATCGATCCCGACGGCTTCGAGATCTACTTCGACGCCGTGGTTTCTCCAAGCGGCGGCACGCTCGATGTCGACATGGTGCCTGATTGTGGGGATTCGACCTCCAACGTCGAGAACGTCTTCTGGCCTGAGGGCGGGTCGATCCCCGGTACCTATCAGGCCTACGTGGTCCACTATGACGGCAGCTGCGGATCGCCCGGGACCTACCAGCTCGAGCTGAAGGTCGACGGCGAAATAGTGGCGAGCGACACCGCAACCCTTGGTGTCGGGGAACAATCGTCACCCATCTCCGCCACCAGTGGCTAGGGAAATCGCCACCGGGGTCGGCAAGCTGCGCTGGGGGACGCAGGAGGTGTCGCTGCCGCCCGCCGGGCCTGTGGCGATCGGTCGGGATCCGGGATGCGATTTTGTCATCGACAACCCGCTGGTTTCGCGCCGTCACTTCGAGCTCGGTAGCACCGCGTCAGGTTGGGTGGTGCGTGATCTGGGCAGCAGCAACGGCACATTTGTCAATGGATCGCGGATCACCGAGCTTGCGCTGCATGGGAGCACCTTGATCGCACTGGGGCATCCCGCCGAGGGGCCGGTGGTCGTGTTCACGGCTCCCGGTGATGCTGCTCCAAGGGGCGGTCAGAGCATTGGGCGTGATCCCGGCAACGACGTCGTCGTGGACGACCTCATGGTGTCGCGCCACCACGCCGAGCTCGTGGCGAGCGACGGCTCATACGAAATCGTTGACCTGGGAAGCCAGAACGGCACATACGTCAACGGGAAGAAGGTGGTGCGAGCGCCGATTCTGGTGGGTGATGTGGTCAGCCTCGGAGGAACCTCTCTGGTGTTTGGGCCGGACGGATTGCGCCCGGCTGAGCCTCGTCGCGGTGTCTCCTACGCAGCGCTGGAGCTGCGCGTGGTCACCCCGGGAGGCAAGGTGATCCTGGATGGGATCAGCTTTGCGCTCGACGAAGGATCCTTTCTTGGCGTGGTGGGTCCGTCCGGCTCGGGCAAATCAACCCTGGTGAATGCGCTCACCGGATTCCGTCCGGCGACAGAAGGTTCGGTGTTCTTCTCCGGCCGGGACCTCTACACCGAGTACGAACACATTCGGCAACGTATCGGCTACGTCCCCCAGGACGACGTGCTCCACATGGAACTCACCGTGGGTCAGACCCTGGAGTTTGCCGCTGAACTCAGGTTCCCGTCGGACGTGTCCAGGACTGACCGGGAGCGGCGCATCGTTGAAGTGCTCGATGAGCTCGGCATGACCGAACGACGCGATGTTCCTGTTGCAAACCTCTCCGGCGGGCAACGGAAACGGGTCAGTGTGGCCCTCGAGCTGCTCACCAGACCCTCGCTGCTGATTCTCGACGAGCCGACATCGGGACTGGATCCCGGCTACGAGCGCAGCCTGATGGAGCTGCTGGCGAGGCTTGCCAGTGCCGGGCGGACCGTGATCGTTGTCACGCACAGCGTGCAGAGCCTTCACTTATGCGATCGCATCCTGTGTCTGGCTCCGGGCGGGCGCACCGCCTGGTTCGGACCTCCAGAGCACCTGACCGGATACTTCGGGCGCGCCGACTACCAGGAGGTCTTCCGCGCGCTTAGTGAGGTCGACGGTGCGGAATGGAAGGCTCGTTTCGAACGGCACGCCGACCATGCCGCCTACGTCCTCGAGCCAATCTCCCGCTACAAGGCCGCGACCGGGCCCCGGGAAGCGAGCCATCTGCCCCGCTGGGAGTGGTTCCGTCAGTTCAGAGTGTTGACCCGGCGTCGTATCGCTTCCATATACGCCGACAAGAGGACGCTGGCACTATGGATCGGCTTGGCCGTGACCCTCGGGCTGCTGCTACTCGCAGCACTCCCGGAGGGAGAGCTCGGGAAGCTCGATCCGCCGCTGCTTCGGCTGACTTCTCGGGCGCCGCTCGTTGTGCTCACTGTGGTGCTCGGGGTCACCGAGCTGGGTGCATTCAATACCATTCGTGACATCGTCGAGGAGCTTCCCCTATACCGCCGCGAGCGGGCGGTGGGGTTGTCGATCAGCGCCTACGTTGCCTCGAAGACGGTTGTCTTCTCAGTGATAACGATCGTCCAGGCCGTGATCCTGACGACCCTCAGCCTTGCCCGCCAAAACGGCCCCGAAGAAGCAGTTCTGCTGGGCTGGCCGTTCGGCGAGATGATGATTGTGCTGATACTGAGTGGTCTCGCGGCAATGGCGTTGGGGCTACTGGTGTCGGCGTCGGTCGACACGGTTGATCGGGCGATGACGTTCCTGCCGATCATCTTCGTGCTGATGATGGTGCTTGCCGCCGGCGGCATCTTCCCCACGTTTGCGAGCAAACCCGGTATCCGGCAAGCGAGCTTCCTGGCCAGCTCGCATTGGGGCTTTGCCGGGGTCGCGGCAACAGTGGATCTCAACAATCTGAACATGGTCGGTACGGCCTCGACCTCAGTGCCGGTGATCGACGTGACCGACCCAGCACCGCTCATCGAAGCGATCACCAGCCCGCGCGGCGGGCAAGTGCGTTTCTCCCACACGGTTGGTGCTTGGCTCGCTGCCAATGCGGCTTTGCTCACGATCACGATCGCGCTGCTGCTTGCTACCGGCTTGGTTTTGCGAAGACACGATGGCGGATGACCCCGGCCGGCGTTGCCGGCCCGACAAGAGGTGATGCGGATGACCGATACGTTTGCAGCGACAGGCTGGGCACCAACCCACCGGGCTCCCCCGGAAGGGATGGATGCCTGGCAAGCACCCGATCCCGCCAGTGGCCCCAGTGATGACCTCGCCGGGAAAGTCGAGCTGGTTGTAGTCGAAGAGTCCGGTGCCTGGGCCAAGGTTCGCGGCGAGAACGGTTGGGAGGGCTGGGTCGACGGACGGCTCCTCGAGCAATTGGACCCCAGCGGCCGCAACCCCGATCTGCGGGCCTACGTTCTATTCGGGGTCGCGGTGGCGGTCCTGGTCGTGCTGGCAGTCCTCGGGCTGGTGGGTGGGTCATGAGACGACTGACTCTGATCACTGCCCTCACTCTGGGCATCCTTGTCGGCACTATCGCAGCTGCTGCGGCTCAGGGGGTGACCGGCGGTTGTCGGGCGACGATCAACGGGCAGACCCCCGATACCTTGACCCGCACCAACCCCCTGGTGGTTGCCAAGGGAGACACGGTGGATCTCCTGGGGACGGTACCGGCATCTGCCGGCTCAGGTGACATCCCGAGCCAAACCGACATCTACGTGGAAGTCGTCGGTGACATCCCGGTTGCCAGCGAGCCCGGGAACGGTCCGTCCTGGGGCGGAACGGTCACCGTCCCAAACATCATCACCCAGCTTGCCCCCGGCGTGTACAAGGTGAAGGGCACTGCGACCGGTGAAGGATGGCTCTGTACCGGCAGCGCCTACGTAAAGGTCGAGGGTGGGCCGCTCACCGCAGCCGCCGTGCTCGGCGGGCTCGTGGCCGCCTCCGGCGCGGCAACTGTGATCGGGTCGCGGAAACCCAAGCAGACTCAGGTGTTTGCAGAAGCGACGGCGGGGGAGGGCGGTGCCCCGCCCGAGACCGGATCTCGCCTGACCGCAGACCTGATCACATTGGGGTTGTTTGCGGCGCTAGTTGGGTTAGTCGGATTCCTCGGACCTTCGTGGGTGTTGTGATGACTGTTGGCGTACCTCCAAGAAAATGGGCGAGCGGCAAGCCCTTCGCCGGATTCCGCGGTGGCGTTCTCATCGGGCTCGG
>JASJEG010000170.1 GCA_030064765.1 Acidimicrobiia bacterium
ACAGCCAGCGGCTAGCGGGTAGCCGACGGACGGTAGGGGTTGCGCTGGTGCCCCATACGTTCACAAGCCTGGAGAATTCACATCCAGCCCGCTCGTGACAACCTGGGAGCGAACCGAGAGGGCAAACCCGGCGATAACGCTCATTGCGAGCATCTCACCACCGTCCTCAACGATCGACCGGGCTTCCAAGTCGAGCCAGGTTCCGGCTGCGTCGAGGAAGACCGAGAAGAACGCGAACACAATCAGCAACGCCAGCAGGTCGTTGGATACTCGACGCACCGCCTCCGAACTGACACGGGCTGCCACGAGAATCGACGCAAGAATCAGGCCACCGACTATCACGGCAAACAGATTCTGGCCCATCTTGTACACATCGCCGGCCGCGGTCAGCGAGAGTTGTTGGAGGACATCGCCGCAAACATCTCCTCCGATCGTCTCATGAATCCGCAATGCATCGTCGAGCAGCAAATAGCCGAAGACCAACGTCCAAACGTAGAGGACGAGTTCGCGAGTGCGCACGGCGACAGAGCCAAGCAACAAGGCAATCCAGAGAATCTTGAGGTACTGGAAGGCCTCGGCGTAGCCACGGTCTGTTGTCAGGAGAAGCCTGCCGGGCTCGGCGACAGCGGCACGACTCGCGACATCGAGGCCGATGAACGCGATATCGATAGCGACAAGCAGGTATACGACCCTACGAGCCCGACCCTGGATGCGAGAGACCGGGCCGGACTCGAACACTGGTCTTAGGAGTCAACCTCGTCGGCCATCTCCAGCGGTGGCTGATCCGGTGTCTCAACCGAACTGAAGGAGAGCCGCTCGGCGTCTTCCTCGTCGACGTCGACGAGGACCGTTGCCCCGGCAGGGAACTCCTGATACAACACCTTCTCCGACAGCGGATCTTCGAGCATTCGTTGAATCGCCCGACGCAACGGCCGTGCACCGAGTTGCGGGTCATAGCCCTTCTTGGCCATGAGCTCCTTGGCTGCCTCTGTGAGCGCCAGGTCCAGAGCCTGTGACTCCAGCTGCTCCCGAATCCGCCGCAGGAACAGATCAACGATCTGCTTGACCTCGTCCATCGTCAGCTCGTGGAACACGATGACGTCGTCGATCCGGTTGAGGAACTCGGGACGGAAATGAGTCTTGAGGGCTTCAGTGACCTTTTCCTTCATCTGCTCGTAGTTGAGCTCCTCACCACCAGGACTGAATCCAATCGCTTGCTTGCGGAGATCACCAGTACCCAAGTTGGAGGTCATGATGATGACGGTGTTCTTGAAGTCGACCGAACGACCCTGAGAGTCCGTTAGGCGGCCATCCTCGAGAATCTGTAGCAAGATGTTGAATACGTCCGGGTGGGCCTTCTCGATCTCATCGAAGAGAACCACTGAGAACGGCTTGCGACGCACGGCCTCGGTGAGCTGGCCACCCTCGTCGTACCCGACATATCCGGGAGGGGAACCGACGAGCCGGCTGACCGCATGCTTCTCCATGTACTCCGACATATCGATTTGGAGCAACGAGTCTTCGTCCCCGAACAGGAACTCTGCAAGTGCCTTAGCGGACTCTGTCTTACCAACGCCCGAGGGACCCAGGAAGATGAACGAGCCGGCGGGCCGCTTGGGATCCTTGAGGCCCGCGCGAGTGCGCCGGATCGCCTTGGAGACCGCCTCGATCGCACCGTGCTGACCGATGATCCTCTTGTGCAGCTCTTCCTCCATGTTGAGCAGACGTGATGTCTCCTCTTCAGTCAGTCGATGCACCGGGATTCCGGTCCACTGGGCCAGCACCTGGGCAATCTCCTCATCGTCGATCACCGACGTGTAATCCTCGCCGGCGGCAACGGCTTCCTGTTCCTTGCTGGTGCGGTCGGAAATCAAGCCGCGCTCTTTATCTCGGAGCTGCGCCGCCCGTTCGAATTGCTGCGCCCGGACTGCATCTCGCTTGTCGGAGCGGACCTTCGTGAGATCGTCGTCGATTTGCTGCACGTCCGGCGGCAGGTGACCGCGACGCAGCCGCATCCGGCTGCCGGCCTCGTCGATGAGGTCGATGGCCTTGTCCGGAAGGAACCGATCGGCAATGTAGCGATCGGCCAGGTTGGCAGCGTTGACAAGCGCCTGGTCGGTGAAACGCACTCTGTGATGCTCTTCGTAGCTGGGACGGAGACCTTCGAGGATTCGAATCGTGTCCGCCACTGACGGCTCGTCGACCTGAATGGGCTGGAAGCGACGCTCCAGCGCTGAGTCCTTTTCGAGGTACTTGCGGTACTCCTCCAGCGTGGTTGCGCCAACGGTTTGCAGCTCACCGCGGGCAAGCATCGGCTTGAGGATGCTGGCAGCATCGATGGCGCCTTCAGCGGCACCGGCACCGACCAGGGTGTGGATCTCGTCGATGAACAAGATGATGTCACCGCGGGTACGGATTTCCTTGAGGACCTTCTTCAGGCGTTCCTCGAAGTCTCCGCGATAGCGGGATCCGGCGACTAGTGCGCCAAGATCGAGGGTGTACAGCTGGCGATTGGTGAGAGTATCCGGGACCTCGCCGGCAACGATACGTTGCGCGAGGCCCTCGACGATGGCGGTCTTGCCTACGCCGGGCTCGCCGATCAACACCGGGTTGTTCTTGGTTCGCCGTGATAGAACCTGCATCACACGCTGAATCTCGTTGGCCCGCCCAATGACTGGATCGAGCTTGTGATCGCGAGCCTGCTGGGTGAGGTTGCGCCCGAATTGGTCGAGGACCGTCGAGCCGCC
Source organism: Acidimicrobiia bacterium (assembly GCA_030064765.1). Lineage (GTDB taxonomy): Bacteria > Actinomycetota > Acidimicrobiia > Spongiisociales > UBA5794 > JAAETI01. The sequence goes on from JASJEG010000170.1 coordinate 2,748, forward strand.
CGGTGACGCTTCGCTGCTCTTGCCGCGGCCGCTTCCGCCCGGATGTGCGCTGGGTGTCGATGGCTCTTCGCCCTGCACCCCCGACAGCAGCTGAATGACGGTCTGCCGGACTTTGTGAAGCTCAGCACCCAGCTTTTGCAGCACCTGGGCTGCCACCCCTTCCCCTTCGCGGATCAGTCCGAGCAGGATGTGCTCGGTCCCGATGTAGTTGTGGCCGAGCTGCAGCGCTTCGCGTAGCGATAGCTCGAGAACCTTCTTGGCGCGGGGAGTGAAGGGAATGTGGCCGCTGGGAGCCTGCGATCCCTGACCGATTATTTCGACGACCTGCGACCGTACCGACTCGAGACTGATCCCGAGGCTTTCCAGACCGCGTGCGGCGACCCCTTCACCTTCGTGGATTAGTCCGAGGAGAATGTGCTCGGTGCCGATGTAATTGTGATTTAGGAGCCGGGCTTCTTCCTGAGCGAGGACTACGACTCGCCTGGCCCGGTCGGTGAAGCGTTCAAACACTCTTTACCTCAAATTCGGCGTCGGTTGTACGGCGCCTCGCGGATTATAGCGGTGGCCGGAATGTAGCCCCCGGCGGTGCGAACCGCCGGCTTCTGCTTCATCGGCTACTGCGCCCTTGCTTTTAGTGAAACAAACTGGGGGTGGATCGTAATCCCGGAGAGTGACACACGCGCTAAATTTCTGCACTCTTTCAGGCACCAAGCCCCTTCTATTGCTCCACTGTTGGCTCTTCGATTCAGCTGGGGACCCCGGATTGCCATACGGGAGCCACGCTGTGAGGGCGGACTACCATCGCTCTCACATGGACAGCCCGATTCTCCAGGACCTCGTACCGATCGAGCGGGTTTGGCAGCGCATGGCCGCAGTTGAACGCCGCCTGCGTGACGCGACCGTATCAGAGGACGGCTTCCTCACCCAGATCGCCCAACACGGGCTTGCCGCAGGTGGCAAGCGCTACCGCCCATTATTGGCACAGGTTGCCGCTGAGCTGGGCGGCAAAGAAGGCACCGACCCCGTGGAAGCCGGCGTTGCGGTGGAACTCGTGCATCTCGGCTCTCTCTATCACGACGACGTCATCGACGAAGCCGACACCCGGCGGGGCAAGGTCTCGGTCAACGAGAACTGGACTAATACCATTGCCATCCTGGCGGGCGACTTCTTGCTGGCTAGGGCCTCAGAGGTTGCGGCTCCCCTTGGCACCGAGGCGGTGGCTCTGATTGCCCGTACCTACGCCACGCTGTGCGAAGGGCAGGTGCTCGAGCTGCAACTTGCCAACGATCTCGATCACGGCCCCGACGAGTACTACCGGGTGATCGGTGGCAAGACGGCGAGCCTGATACGCACCTCCGCTCGTCTCGGGGCAATGACGGGCGGGGCCGACGCCGAGACCATCGAAGCGATCAGCGACTGGGCGTGGGAAATGGGCCTCGTCTTTCAGCTCGCCGACGACGTGCTCGACTTCGTCGCCAGCGAAGAGTGGCTCGGCAAGCCTGCGGGCAGCGATATCGGCGAGGGAACCTTCACCCTGCCACTGCTCTACGCCGCCGACGGCCCCGATGGTGACGAAATCCGGAAACTGCTCGAGGGCGGACTCCCCTATCCGCGAGAATCCATTGCTCGCGTGATCGATCTGGTTATCCGAGGAGGCCACATCGACCGTGTGCTCGACGAGGCGACGGAGCGGATGCGGGCCTCCGAGAAGGCTGCCGCCCGCATCCCGGAGAACGATCTCACCCCGATCATTCGTAACCTCGACCGTTACCTGCTGGATCGAGTCGACGTCGCCCGTAGCCAGGCGTAGGGACCGGCTGCGATCCTTCACGGGCATACTTGATTGGCCGAACTGAGGAGGGCTAGTGCCAAACCGAGATCCGGCAGCATTGATGAACGCCTATTTCAGCGCCATTGCAGCAAAGGACACTGCGGCAATGAGCACTTTCCTTCACGACAACGTATTCGAGAATTTCATCGTTCTCGGCCCGGTTGAGGGCAAGGACAACGTCATGGCGTTCTTCGCCGAGTTGTTCGCCGCCTCGCCCGACCTGGAATTCAGCATCGAGAGGATGATGGGTGTCGACGACACGACCGCAGTCGGTCAGTGGAGGATGAAGGGGACGTTCACCGGGGGCCCGTTTCAAGGCATTGAAGCGACCGGGCGTGTGCTCGACATTCGGGGCATCGATGTCATGGAGCTCGAGGATGGCCTGCTCCGCATCAACACGGTGTACTACGACGGGCTCAGCTTCGCCCGTCAGATCGGCTTGCTGCCACCCGAAGGGACTCGACGCGACAAGGCGATCAAGGGTGGCTTCAATGCCCTCACCAAGCTCAAGAAGGCGCTGCGGCGTAGCTAGCGGTCAACCCGCGAAACTCCTGTTACCTACTCTGCAATAACGAGTGGCACTTGCGGAAATTCGGCTGGCCCCAGGCCATCCAGCGATGCAGCCGACTCGTAGTCGCTGAGCAACTCCTCCTGGACACCGGCGTCCGGGTGGAGTACGTCGAAGATACGCGTGTGATTCTCGTCGTCGGGAGCCCCGCCTCCCCGCCACTGCTCGGCCTCGGTCTCGATGTCGCGGATGCGACGCACCCCGGACGAAGGGAATCCCTCTTGCGACATCAGCACTACCGCGTAACCCCATGTCGCCGGGTCACCGTTGCCGAATAGCTCGAGCGGCAGCCGGGCGCTGACCCGACCCTCGGGATCGGCAATCATCTTGAAAGTCGGCTTGGTTTCTTCCGTTGCTCCAGTCTCATCGGCTAGGTAGAGCGCCGGGTCCCACCCTTCCAAGGTGAGGGCGTACTCCCAGCCGTTGTTCTCCTCCAAGGCAGCGTTGCGACCCGGCAGCAGGAGTCGAGCACCGGTACCAGCCCCGGGATCGGTGTCGATGTACATGTCGAAGGTCTGAATGGAGTAGCCGGCCGGGCTGCTCCATGGATTGGCGATCGGGGCATCGACATCGAAGCTGAACACAACCGTGTCACCACCGGACAGACCCACCGAGAAGTTCGTCAGGTCGTAGGAACCGTCGACGAAGACAACATCCTGCGGGTACGAGTACGTGCCCGGACCGTGATCATCACCCAGCCGGTCGGCGATCTCGACGAGAGGCTCTAGGTCGGATATGTCCGGGACCAGGAAGTACCCCGGTCCTGCCTGTGGAAGCAAACCGCCCTCAGGCCCACCGCTGGTTTCGGCGATGCGGAACGAGATTCGGTCGCCGGCCTCGATTGCAGGCAGTGCTTCAACCGGCAGAGCAAACTCGATGCTCTCCCCGTCGAAGCCGGCGGTGGTGGTGTCGTCCGAGTCGCCGCTTCGAGCTGAATGAGGTCTGGGTCCGGAGATGACCACGGGATCGCGGCCGGTCCACGACAAGACGTGGCTGCCCTCAAACCCCAGAACCGCTCCCCCGCTGCTGAGGCCGTAGCCATCCACTGCGTTGTCGAATCCGAGGTACAGGTCGAACGAGACGTTGTCTTCGCCGAGCACTTCTTCAACGAAGGTAACTCGCAGGTACAGGTTCTTCTTGTCGAATGCGTAGTCGACCGACGCCACCAACGAAGTGTCGTCAAACTCGTAGCGTCCGCCTTTGTCCCAGTCCCGCGTATCAACGGCGTTGTCCACCTCGATGCTGGTGAGTTCCGTTAGGCCGTATGCGGGCTCAACAAACGATGCCGGCACAATCGGGATTCTCGTGAAGTCGGGCCGGTCCTGTCCGATGGCGTCGTAGACCAGGCCGAGCAGTTCTCGGAAGGCTCGGTCGAAATACCCATCGTCGCCCGACTCCTCGTCGGCGCCATACCACCAGAACCAGTCGGATCCTTCGGCGAAGAGCATCGCTTCGTAGGCACTCTCCAGATCTGAATCACTTACTTCCCCGCTCCGGTCGGCCCGCCCGAGATCGTTCCTGGTGCGGTACAGGTAGTCCCACGCTTTGGCTTCCTCGGCCTCGCCAATCCAGTTGGCGAAGTTGGGCTCAAACCACGATGCGGGGAACACGGGCGGCAGCAGCTCCGGCGTCTCGGGGTACTCCGCGAGCAACTCGCTGGGCGTGACGGTGCGAACAGAATCGGAGTCCGCCAGGCGTGAATACAGAGCGTTGAGGAAGTCGATGCCGTCGTTCTCGTAGTGCTCCCAAGCATTCTCCCCATCGAGGATGACCGTCACCACCTTGGGGCCCTCGACTCCCGCGGCGTTGAGCGCACCATCGATAGCACCAAGGCGGTCCATGAAGTCGTCGGCCGCAACATCAGCCGGGGTGCCCGAGTACTCGAATGCGATCTTGTCGGAGAGGACGACGTCGCGGAAGAACATCGGCACGTCGTCCTGTCGAGATAGGTCGGCGGCATATACCTTGTAGAGATCGGTCGGCTGCTCAATGAGGTCATTCGAGTCGCGGGCGAAACTGCCGATGTCGAGGGTCTTGGCCAGCACGTCCTCGCCGGTCGCCACCCATTTGACACCATTCGAACTGAACATCCCCATCACTTCCTGTGCCACAGAGCCCTCGCCGGGCCACATCCCGACGGGACGGCGACCCAACAGACGCTCGGCCTCGTCCAGCCCACGCTCGACATGAGTAACGGCGTCGAGCGGCTGACGGAAACGGTTGTCGGGTTGAGTCCCGGTGGGATCGCCGACGAGCGCCAGTTGGGTGTCGGCAATCAAGGGCAGGATGGGATGAGCCAGCGGGGTCGTCGAGACCTCTATCTGGCCGGTCTCCCACAGCTCCGTATGCAGCGGTAGCACCGCGGCGATGATCCGCTCGTGTTCGGCGAGGACGATCGCCTTGTCTTCTTCGCTGAAGTTGCGCTCCTGCGCTACCAAGCTGGCAAGCGGTTCCTCGGCGAGGAACGAAGGATCGGTCCACGCCAGATTGAACAGAACCTGCAAGTCACGGATATCGGAGACGGAGAAGCTGTTTGGTCGATCTCGCCGCTCGATCAGCTCTTGGTAACGCGGGAAACGGGCAACGATCCCGGCGTTGGTGTCGAAGAAGCGATCAATGACGAACTGGCGCTGTTCGTCCGTCAATTCATCGGCCGGGATCTCGGTGAGCGCCCAGTACACGTCCTTGGTTCCCTGTGTGAGATCCTCTAATTGGCGCATCAGCACCGGAGTCAGGTTGAAGGTGACATGCACATCGGGATACTCGGCCACCAGCGCTGCCATGTCGTAGTAGTCCTTGGTGGCATGGACTCGCGTCCATGGGCGAGTCACATGTCCGTCCTGGTTCTCGGGATACAGCGGCTGGTGTTGATGCCAGATCAACACCAGATTGAGCCGATCGTCCGGCTCCGCCGCCGCTTCTGTGGTGGTGGTAGCGGCCGTCGTCGCCGGCGGCGCCGTGGTGGTTGTCGTCGTGGTTGCGGCGTCGTCGCTCGAGGTGCAAGCAGTGGCGGCCATGACCGCCAGGATGACCGCGACCAACCCGAGTAGGTGCCTGGCCTGCATCCAAACAAGGTACCAGCTCAGGCGCACTCGCTTTTGGCCGATAACCACCAAGCAGAACAACGCGCCGAGTACCTTCGAGGAAGGACAACCCGGGGAGGGTAGAGATGACCACTTCACCGCGCGCAACCCGGTATCGGTGGCGGCTCGTGCTCGCCGCAACCGTGCTGGCCGTAGCTGGCGGGGGCGTTCCAGGTGCAGTCGCTCAGGACGTTCCGACACCGATCCAGGTGATCGATGCCGATGACCTGCAACTGGGAATGGACCCGATCGATCTCGCCGACCTCACCCCCTTGCCGGGAGTGCAGCCGTTTGGCTTCAACGATGTGGAAGGACGGCTCCTCCGCGGGATGACCATGCCGGCAACCGCTTCGGAGTATGGATTTGGCGACGACCCATCGGGACCGCCGATCATCAACCCGCCGGGTACCAGCCTGATCGGGGCGGGGAGCGTGCAAGTTCGCTTCGATGCACCGCTCGACATGCCACCAAGCGGAACCATGACGGAGGACACCCTGTTCCTGGTAAGCGGTGGCGGAATCGTACCCGGCCAGGATGTGACTCTC
>JASJEG010000171.1 GCA_030064765.1 Acidimicrobiia bacterium
GAGTCGACGGGGCGGCCTCAGTCGCCAGTCACCAGTCGAGACGGGCTTGAGCGAATTGCCTCGAATCGTCCTACTCCACGGAACACCCTGAGACGACGATCCCACGATTTGCATTACTCCTGAGAAGGCCGCCTCCGCGGCCTGTGCGATCACGCGGAAACCTCCCATATCTTGGGCATATGGGGGACTAGCCCGTCTGGGGCGCTTCGGAATGACCACGAATACTCACAAGCGAAGTGCCGACAGATAGGGTATGCGACCCCGACTGATGAGGCGGGCGCAGAATGCTGCCCCCGCCGACCCCCACGGAGCCGGGCTGAAAGTCGCAGTGATCGCCGGCGTGATCGTGCTGGCCGTCACTGCGCTGGTCTTCTCGAGCTCATTCACGACGCGCGACGTGGCGGAAGACGGCGTCATCGCGCTGCAGAGCGAGTCTGCGCTCGGCGCCAATGACGTGGCGTTCAAGGCACTCGGCCAGGTCGTGTTGCTCGCCGAGGACCGGGCGTTGGGAGTCGCCGACGATGCAATCGTCGCAAAGGCAGAAGCCGAAGCGCAGGCAGCATTGGACGACCTGACGGCGCGGATCGAGTCGCTGAGCGTGGCCGATGCTGATTCGACCGCTGAGCTCGCCGGTCCGCTCGACGACGTCGAGGCTGCCGGAGCGGCCGTGCTCGCTGCCGTCGAGGCGTCTGACGCCCCGTCTCGGGTACTTGCCGAGGTCGCCAAACCGGCGTTCGAGTCGCTGCGTGACGCCCTCGCCGTCGAGCGTACCGGTCATGCCGAGTCGCTGGCGGCCGCCGGCGACGTTGCGGGCCGCATGGGGTTCATCAGCCAGTTCCTCGTGGCGTTCCTGCTCCCGCTCGCCGCGATCGTGGCGTATCGCTTCACCGCCCGCCGCCAGCTGCGTCTCGCCGAGGTGCAACTCGATGCTCAACTCGAGGCCGAACACGAGATCAACCGGGCGAAGGACGAATTCATCGCCAACATGTCTCACGAGCTCCGCACACCGCTGACCAGCATCTACGGGTTCTCGGAAGTACTCATCGAGACCGGGCTCGTCGATCCGGACAGCGCCATCGACCTGATCACGATGATCAACTCGGAGTCGGCGGAGTTGGGCCGTATGGTCGAGGACTTGCTGGTGTCGGCCCGAGCCGCCGCCGGTGCGCTGGCCTACACCTACCGGCCGGTCAACCTGGCCGACGAGGCGCAGGCCGTGATCACCCCCTTGATCCGGACGGGGGCCGAGGTTGACGTCGATCTGCCGGCAGCGCCGGTGTGGGCAGACCCCCTCCGAGCTCGCCAGTTGATTCGCAACCTCGTGTCGAACAGCATCCGTCACGGCGGAGGCCGGGTCGTGGTCACGGGTTCCGTGAGCGACGATCGCGTGTCCGTCGCCGTGATGGACGACGGCGACGGGGTGCCCGAAGAGATGGTGCCCCGTCTCTTCACTCGCTTCGTGCACGACGGCGATCAAGCGCTGACCGTCGGATCGGTCGGGCTCGGCCTCGCTGTGGTCAAAGAGCTGGCGACGGCGATGGGAGGCGACGTCGGCTATCAGCGGCGCGGGGACTGGACGATCTTCGAGTTCTGGTTGCCGCTCGCCGATGTGGAGGAAGAGGACTACCCGGCTCCTGTTGCGATCCCACCCGTCCCGCCTGCGCCGGAACCGCCCCCGGCGTTGACGACCCGCCGCGATGCCGGCTGACGTACCAAACCCGGCCCGGCTGTGGAGGCGCCGTCTCCACATCGCTTTCGTCGTCGCGGTCGTGGCGACGACCTGCGCGCTGATTGGCACCGCGCCCGAGGTCCAGGCGGCCATCGAGACCTACGGGGACGACTTCGCCACGTACGACTATGCAGGGAGCACGGGGACCCAGCCATGGGCATCCGACTGGTCGGAGGACGAAGGCGACGGTCCAACCGCAGGGGCCGCCCGGGTACGAGACGAACCGCACTGTGCGACCAATCCTTGTCTCGTGATCGGGAGAGGTGGTCCCGACCTGGTGACCGTTGAGCGAGGCGTCGACCTGAGCGGCGCGGCGGCGGCGCAGATCACATTCGATTACAAGGTCCACGTGCATGGAGTCGGCGAGGGTGAGGTGCAGTTCCGTGCCAGCGGCGATGGCGGCGGCAACTGGGACACCCTGGCCACGTACGATCTGTCGTTCGACACCGCAACCGAGGTGGAATCGATCTCCCTCAACGACTACCTGACGGGCAACGCTCGCATTCGTTTCGAACTCGTCAACGGTGAGGACGACTCTCACCTCAACGTCGACAATCTGCTCATCACCGCCGACACCACCCCGCCGGCGGACATCGTCTTCAGCGAGATCGATCATCGCGGTGACGAGTTCTTCGAGCTCTACAACGCGGGCAGCGTACCGGTCGACATCAACGGCTACTTGGTGCGGCTGAGCGACGGCGTGACGAATGTCACCATCGACCAAGGTGGCGGGCCGGTCATCATGGTGCCGGGAGCCCATTATCTCGTCACGACGGCAGGCACCGGCCTGGACGGGGTCGCCGATCAAACGATGCCCGACGGTTTGACGAGTGACACGGGGTTTCGGGTGTTCGACACGTTCGGTCGCCTGCTCGATACGGTCGGCCTTGGAACTTCGTCGCACAACGAGGGTGGCGCAACGCTGCCCTCGATGCCGAGCGGCGGCATCACTCAGAGCTACGAACGGTTGAACACTGGCGGCCTCGGCAACTGCACCGACACCGACGACAACCGCGCCGACTTCGTTCACAACTTCGGGTTCAACAACCCGCAGAGCATGGCCGATCCGCCGGTGCCGTGTGGATCGCCCGTCGCAGCCGATCACGTCGTGATCTCTGAGTTCCGCCCCCGGGGACCGAACGGCGTCGACGACGAGTTCGTCGAGATCTTCAACCCAACCGGTGCGGCCGTCGACATCGGCGGCTGGGTCTTCCACATCACCGAACCGGGGTTGTACCGGGACTATCACACTGTGCCGCTCGGCACAACGCTGGAACCGGGCGAGCACTACCTCCTCTCTGATGAAGACGGCCCGACCCCGGCGGACTGGCAACCGTGGGATGTTTCAACCGACTACGCGCCTTCGTGGGGAGATGTGGTTCTCAAAGACGAAGTGGGGACGATCATCGACGTCCTCGGCTACGGCTCAACCAGCAATGGACAGCTGTACGAGACGGACGCTCTTCCCTCCTACGATGGGGGAACCGCCGACCGCAGCTTTGTCCGCCGTAATGGCGGGTATACCGATACCGACAACAACGTCGATGACTTTGTCTACAGCTTCGTGGCCACTCCCGAGCCGGGAGACCTGGATCCCACCGATCCCCCGACGTTCTATACGGTGGCCGGCGGCGGTGGTGCCGGTGCTGGGGACGACCTGGCCACGATCGTCGACCCCATCGATCCGGATCCATCCACCAACGAAACGAGTCTCGGTACCGGGACCGGGACCTCGGGGATACGGGCGGCGGCGTGGCAGCCGTCCACAAGCACGCTCTATGCCGTCGAAGGCGGCCAGCTCGGCACAGTGGATACCGCTACGGGCGTCTTCACCCCACGGCCAAGCGCAATAGGCAATGGCGACGGCAGCCAGGGTTCGATCCTGATGGACGACATCGTCGCGCTTGCTTTCGACACAGCAACCGGCGACCTGTATGCGGCGCAGCGCCGACACTTCGGAAGTCCGGCAGTTCTCATGATGATCGATCCGTCGAGCGGCGCAATCCGAGGCAGCATGTTCGGTGGCGACGACTACGTCCGCATCGAGCCCAGTGGCTTGAACTACCAGGTGTCCGGCATGGCGTTCGACCCCACAACCGACCAGGCTTACGTCGTCCACCTCAGCGAAACCTTCAACACATTCTCGCTCTCCAGCCTCAATCCGACCAATGGAGACACGGTTGGCATCGGAGCCGTTCCGAACGACATGAGAAGCCTGGACTTCGACTCGGATGGACGAGCATGGGCGACAACGGCCACAGGTTCGGCACCAGAGCAGCTCCACGAGCTCGACAAGACCACAGGCGCAACGCTCGGGTCGATCGACCTCGACAATGGCTTTGACTACGAGGCTCTGGCAATCCCCAACACGCCTCCCCCCAACGAGGCGCCGGTCTTCGCTCAGGACCTCCTCGATCGGACCGACTCCGAGGGAACGCTGATCTCCATCCTGGCATCCGCCACCGATCCCAACCCGAGCGACGCTTTGACCTATTCGGCGGTTGGGTTGCCCGAAGGACTCTCGATCGACCCCACCTCAGGAACCATCGGCGGAGCACTCGGGCCCAACTCAGCGGGCACATATGCAGTCACCCTCTCGGTCACCGACGACGGCACTCCTAACCTCAGCGACGTCGACACCTTCACCTGGACTGTGACGCCGGGTCAGGTCACCTACCTCGTTGCCAACACTGGAGGAGCCAACGGCGGCAACGACCTGTTGACAGCGGTTGATCTGACCGATCCCGATCCCGGTACCAACGAGGTCAGCATCGGTACCGGCACCGGCACTTGGAACATCGAGGCTATTGCGTTGCAGCCCGGCACCAACACCCTGTTTGCGGTCGAGGACGACCAGCTGGGGACCATTGACGTCACCACCGGGGTCTTCACACCCAGACCGTCGATCGCCGGCGCCGGTAACGGACCGGCCGGCCTCATTGCGTTCGACAACATCGAAGGGCTGTCGTTCGATCCGTTCACCGGCGCGCTCTACGGGACGCAGCGGCGAGGCAACTGGGAGGAGGATCTGCTCTTCCTGCTCGACCCGGTCACAGGCGCACACGTTCCTGCTGCATTCGGTGGCGATGACTACGTGCTGATCGAGAGCCAGGGCATCTACTACCACTCGGCCGATATTGCCTTCGACCCCGTCGATGGGCAGCTCTATGTGGTGCACTGGGATATCGGCGGCAACTGGAGCTTGGCCACTCTCGACCCCGCTACGGGCGCAACCGTCACCTTGGGTGTTGTCCCAGACGACATCGCCAGCCTGGCATTTGACGAGGCAGGCCGGCTCTTCACCTCAACCGATACGGGGGGAACGGAACGGGTCCACGAACTCGCCAAGTTCGATGGGTCATGGCTTGGCGGCATCGACATCGACAACGGCGAGAACTACGAGGCGATGGCGATTGCCTTCCCGGTCGATCCGAATCGGCCACCTGTCTTCAATCAGGATCTGCAGGATCGGACTGACCCCGAGGGCGCGACCATCTTGCTGTCAGCTGCAGCCACTGACCCCGACGGACACGGTATCGGCTACACCGCCACCGGGCTACCCCTAGGTCTCTCCATCGACCCCGGGTCAGGGCTGATCAGCGGAACCATCGACTTCGCCGCGGCTGGTACCTACCCGGTTGAGATCACCGTCACCGACGATGGAATACCCAACCTGGGTGCGACGGACACCTTCACTTGGACTGTGTCCGAGCTGAATCGACCGCCGGTGTTCGATCAGGACTTGCTCGACCGGACGGATGCTGAGGGCGCTGTCATCTCGCTCTCGGCTGCCGCCACCGACCCGGACGCCGGCGACAGCATCGTGTACGGAGCGACCGGGCTGCCCCCCGGCCTATCCATCGATCCCGGCGCAGGGTTGATCAGCGGAACGATCGGCTACACGGCGGCAGCCGCCAGCCCGTATGCGGTGACGATCACCGCTACCGATGACGGGTCCCCACCCGAGAGTGCCGTGCCCGACACGTTCACCTGGACGGTCGACAACACCAACCGGCCACCTTCGATCGTGAATCCGGGGCCGCAGACAACCCCCGAGTTGGCTCCGTTCTCGATCGTGATCACCGGTTCGGACCCTGACGGCACAACACCGTCATTCACCGACTCCGGCACTCTGCCCGCGTGGGCGGTGCTGACCGACAACCTCGACGGGACTGCAACCATCGCCGGCACCCCGGGAGGAGGCGACTCCGGTACGACGACGGTAACCGTGACTGCTTCCGACGGAGACCTCACCGACGACGCGGCCTTCGACCTCACCGTCACCAACACGAATGTTGCACCTACCATCACGAACCCGAACAATCAGTTCGGCAACGAGGGCTCACCCTTCAGCGTGGTGCTCACAGCGTCAGATCCCGACGGCACAACAGTCAGCTTCACCGATTCCGGGACTCTTCCCGGGTGGGCAACGCTCACCGACAACGGTGACGACACAGCGACCATCAGCGGCACCCCGGGATATGCGGATGCCGGTGCAACCACCGTCACTATCACCGCCTCAGATGGCGACCTCTCCGACGATGCGGTCTTCTTCATATCAATCGCCGACACGAACCGCGCTCCGGTCGTCGATCCGATTGCCGATCAGAGCGTCGCTGAGAACGACCCCTTCACGCTGGTGGTGACTGCCAGCGACCCAGATGGAACCATCCCGGCTCTCACCGCTTCCGGTCTCCCGGGGTGGGCTTCGTTCGTCGACAACGGGGACGGCACCGGCACAATCACCGGCACCCCCGGTTTCGGCGACGCGGCGGTGAGCGCCGTCACCATCACCGCCTCTGACGGATCCCTGCCCGGGTCCGAGGCCTTCGCCCTGACGGTTACCGAGGTCAACCGGCCTCCGACCGTCGACCCGGTTGCCGACCAGTTCGTAGCAGAAGGTGCCGCGCTGGTCCCGATCGTTGTCTCTGCATCTGACCCAGATGGCACCATCCCGTCGCTTGCGGCAATAGGACTCCCTGCTTGGGCATCGTTCGTCGACAACGGCGACGGCACCGGCACCATCACCGGCACCCCCGGCTACAGCGACGCCGGAGTATCGACCGTGACCATCGAAGCCGAGGACGGGGGAATCCCGAATCTGTCAGCATCGACGAGCTTCGACCTCACGGTTACCAACGTAAACCGCCCCCCTGTCGTCAACCCAATCGCCGACCAATCGGTTGCGGAAGGGGACCCGTTCAGCTTCACCGCCACGGCTTCCGATCCAGACGGGACCATCCCGTCCTTGTCAGCTTCCGGGTTGCCCGGTTGGGCAGTGTTCGTCGACCACGGCGATGGCACCGGCGCCATCAGTGGCACGCCCGGCTACAGCGACGCCGCCGTGAGCACCATTACCGTCACCGCCTCGGACGGACCCCTCAGCGACAGCAAGCAGTTCGACCTGACGGTGACCGACACCAACCGCCATCCGGTGTTTGACACTGACCTGCTGGACCGGGCCGACCTCGAGGGAACCGTCGTTGCGCTCTCGGCGGCAGCTACGGACCCAGATCTCGACGCCCTCACCTATTCCGCTACGGGGCTCCCGACAGGACTCTCGATCGAACCGGGCAGCGGACTCATCAGCGGCATCATTGCGATCAGTGCCGCTGATGGCTCTCCGTATGCAGTCGAGATCACGGTGACCGACGACGGGATGCCCAACAAGACGGCGACCGACACCTTCTTCTGGACGGTGACCGACGTCAATCAGCCGCCTGCCTTCGACCACAGCCTGCTCGACAGAACCGATCCTGAACACACCGTGATCTCTCTGAGCGCCGCCGCCTCAGATCCCGACAACGACATCCTGACCTATGTCGCCACCGGGCTCCCGCCGGGCCTCAGCATCGATCCCGACTCGGGGCTCATCACTGGGACTATCGCCGCAACGGCAGCCGCCGCTTCGCCTTACGCAGTCGAGATCACGGTGACCGACAGCGGCATCCCGACGCTGGCGGACACAGATACCTTCACCTGGACGATCACCGACGTAAACCGAGCCCCCGTCCTGGAGTGGATACCAGACCAGCTTGGAGACGAAGAGACGCTCATCACGTTCACCGCCAGTGCAACCGATCCCGACCTCGATGGCGTTGTGTACAGCATCTCTGGAGCGCCCGCCGGGGCTGTGATCGACCCGGAGACGGGGGTGTTCTCATGGACGCCCGGTGAGGAGCACGGTGTCGGTAGCTATGCCGTGACCGTGACCGCCACCGACGATGGCGTCATCCCGATGAGCCACAGCAAGACGGTCACCATCAACGTCGCCGAAGTCAACCAGCGACCGAAGATCGAGCCGATCGACGACCAGGTGAGCGGGGAGGGTCAGAGCGTGACACTGGCTGTTGTCGTAATCGACCCGGACCTGCCGGCAAACGACCTCGAGTTCAGCGCCACTGGGCTGCCGCCCGGGCTGTCAATCGAACCCGCCACCGGGGTCATCTCCGGAACAGTCGAGGGCTCCACTGCCGGCCAGTATGAGGTGCGCGTGTCGGTGACCGACAACGCGGCTCCTCCGCTGCTGGCGATCGCGAAGTTCGACTGGATCGTGACCGACTCGAACCAGCCGCCGGAGCTGAAGCCGGTCTCACCCATTGCGGGCGATGAGGCGACACTGATCTCATTCACGGCAGTGGCCACGGATCCAGACGGTGACAACCTGAGCTTCAGCCTCACCGGGGCGCCTCCCGGAGCGTCAATCGACTCGAGTACCGGCCGGTTCAATTGGACTCCCACGGAGGAGCAGGGGCCGGGGTTCTACTCCTTCACCTTGATGGCAAGCGATGACGGAACACCGCAGCTTGCAGCCAGCCGCACCGTGACCGTCGACGTCAGAGAGGTGAATGCGGCCCCGACCGTCACGCCTCTCACCGACCAATCCAGCATCGAGGGACAGCCCGTGGTCTTGGTCGTGCAGGCCACCGACCCCGACGTTCCTGCCAACGGTCTCACCTATGCCGCTACGGGTTTGCCGGCCGGGTTGCAGCTCGACCCGGTCTCCGGGTTGATCAC
>JASJEG010000166.1 GCA_030064765.1 Acidimicrobiia bacterium
TCGCCCTACTCGGCCTCCAAAGCGGCCGCCGACCTGCTGGTGGCGGCCTATCGCCAGACCTACGCCTACCACGCGATCGTCGCTCGATGTACCAACAACTACGGGCCGCGGCAGTTCCCCGAGAAACTCATCCCATTGGCGATTACCCGCCTGCTCGACGGGGGTCCCATCCCGCTGTACGGGGATGGTCGCCAGGAACGAGACTGGATCGCAGTCATTGATCATTGCCGCGCGTTGAGCCTCATCATCGATAAGGGATCTCCCGGCGAGATCTACAACATCGCCACCGGCACCGTGGTCACGAATCAGGCCGTTGCGGCGAGACTGGTGGCGGAGGTAGGGGAGGGCGGCGTCGAGTTTGTTCAGGACCGTCCCGGGCATGATCGCCGCTACTCGATCGACGCCGCGAGGCTGCGCGATCTCGGCTGGCAACCAACGGTCCCTCTCGACGAGGGCTTGCGGGAAACAGTCGATTGGTATCGGCGGAATCGGGATTGGTGGGCACCACTGGTGGCTGTGAGATGAAAGCCGTGGTACTGGCGGCGGGAGCCGGCGTTCGAATGCGACCCATCGCTTACACCCTGCCCAAGCAACTCATCCCCGTCGCCAACAAGCCGGTCCTCTTCTACGGTCTCGAGGCTATTGCCGCTACCGGGATCAAGGAGGTCGCGATTGTCGTCGGCCCGGACTCCGGCGACGCGATCGCGGAGGCGGTAGGCGCCGGCGACCGTTTCGGTCTCACCATCGAGTACATCACGCAACCGGCGCCGCAGGGAATCGCCCACGGACTAGGAATGGCCCGCTCCTTCGTCGGCTCGAATGACGTGCTTCTCTATCTGGGCGACAGCATGCTCGAACGAGGGCTGGGAGAAGCGGTAGCGGACTTCACCGTGTCCCGCCCCAACGCCCACGTACTGGTGAGTCGGGCCGCAGACCCGGGGCGCTTTGGTGTCGTGACGGTTGACGCCGGCAACACAGTGGCTCGGATCGTTGAGAAGCCAAGAAGGCCCGATTCCGATCTCGTTCTCGTTGGTGCCTATCTCTTTGACTCTACGGTTTGGGCTGCCCTCGATGAGATCCGCCCTTCGCAGCGGGGTGAGCTCGAGATCAGCGATGCCATTCAACACCTTGTCGACTCAGGAAAGCGGGTGACCGCTAGCGAAGTCGATGGCTGGTGGAAGGACACCGGAGACAAGGTGGGCTTACTCGATGCGAATCGCCTCGCCCTCTCCAATCTCCATCATGCAGTCCGCGGGACGATCGAGGGAGGATCCAGCCGCGGTCCGGTGACGGTCGGGACCGGGTCAACTCTCCAGGACTGCGACCTGATTGGGCCAGTCGCCATCGGTGCCAACGTGACTGCCTCCGATTGTGTCCTCGGACCAAATACATCGATCGCCGACAACTGTTCCCTGGCGGGCGCCTTCATTGTCGGGTCGATCGTTCTCGAGGGGTGCCGACTCGAGCGGTGGCGACTCGACGGGTCCGTTCTCGGGCGGAACGTTACGCTGACCGGTCAGGGTCCAGAGGCCGCCGTGAGCGCCATCCTCGGCGATCTGTCAGAAGTGGTAGGGAAGTGACGCTGCTCCTGGGCGGTACCGGTCAATTGGGGACGGCGCTGAGAGCCGAGCTGCCGGATGCCGACGCTCCGACCAGCCGGGAACTCAATCTGCTCGATCCCCACCTGGCTGCCACGGTGATCGCCCGCAAGCCGGACTGCATCATCAACTGTGCCGCCTACACAGATGTCGATCGCGCTGAGGTTGAGGTCGAGATGGCTACCGCCGTGAACGCGTCTGCGGTGGGCGAGTTGGCTCGTGCGGCTAGCGAGCTGGGTGTGCCCTTCATTACGTTCTCGACCGACTACGTGTTCGATGGGCAAGCGGCTCAGCCCTACACCGAGTCGAGTCTTCCCAACCCGATCAATGTCTACGGCCGGTCGAAGCTAGAGGGCGAGCGGAACGCTATGCGATACGACGGATCGTTGGTGATCAGGACTTCGTGGCTCATCTCCCGTACTCACGACAACTTCGTCTCAAACGTGGTTGCGGCCGCGCGTGACGGCCTGGTCCGCGTTGTGGACGACCAGCAAGGGACGCCGACCGCGGTGGATGACCTGGCGCGGGCGGTGGTAGACGCTGTGAAGACTCGGGTCACCGGGTTGCTCCATCTCGCAGCGGTTCCCCCGACAACGCGTCTCGATCTGGCGCGTGCCGCCCTGGATGCGGCCGGCCTCGACCCCGAGCGTGCCCTTGGCGTTGCTTCGGCAACCTTCAGTAGTGCCGCCGCCAGGCCTGCCTTCGGTGCCCTTGTATCCGAGCGGACCGCAACGTTGGGTATTGCTCCGTTGCCCAGCTGGCAAGACCGACTCGCCTTGATCGTGGCCGGGCCCGAATAGGCCCGGCGCGAGGTCACGATCGCCGCAGTCAGACCTATACTCCCGCACCTATGCCCGCTACCTCCCTGGCACCAAAGCGTGTTACTAGGGCTGCTCGCAACTACCTCTCCGACCTGTGGAGCCGGCGCGAGTTCGCCTGGTATCTCGCAATGGGCAACCTCAAAGCTCGCAATGCATCCACCACCCTTGGTTTGTTGTGGTGGGTACTGAACCCTGTCTTGCTCGGGGCCGTTTATTGGTTCGTCTTTGGTCTCCTCTTCGATCGCGATGTCTCGGAGTTTGGTGGCCTGCTCTTCGTCGTATACCTCCTGTCCGGGATGTTCCCGTTCTATTTCACCCAGACGGCGATGACCGGTGGCGTCAACAGCATCGTCAGCAACACCCAGTTGCTTGCCAATCTCCATTTCCCGCGGGCGATTCTCCCGATTGCGGCACTGGTAGAAGGGTTCGTTGGCTTCCTCACTTCGCTGATCGCGTTCTTTCTGATCGTCGGCCCGTTCAATGCCCTGATCGTTGGGGTCACTGAGGCAACCTGGCCGTCGTTCGATGTGCTCTGGTTGATTCCGGTTATGGCGATCCACCTGATGTTCAATCTTGGTCTGTCGATGTTGGTCGCCCGGCTGGCTGTTCCGTTTCGCGATCTCAACAATCTCGTGCCGTACCTGACACGGATGTGGCTGTATCTGTCACCGATCCTGTACGGGCCGGTAACGCTCGAGCGGGCCCCGGATTGGGCCAGAGCGATTGCGGAACTCAATCCTCTAGCTCCTGTGCTCGAGTTGTACCGGCATGCGCTTACCGGGCTCAAGACGGATCTGCCCAGCACCTTTGCAGCTGCCGGACTGTGGGCGCTTGCGCTGCTGGTCATTGGTGCCGTGTCGTTCATCCGTTACGAAGGCAAGATGGCGAGGTACCTATGACCGACCCCGCCATCGTCGCTCAGGGCATCACAGTGCGGTTTCGCCCTCTGGTTGACCGCAAGCCGACGCTGCGCCGTTCTCTAGGCCGGATGCAACACCGAGTGTCCGAGGAGATCATTGCGCTCAACGACGTCGACCTCACGATCAACAAAGGGGAGGCCTTTGGCGTGGTCGGACGCAATGGGGCGGGGAAGAGCACATTCCTCCGTGTGATGGCCAAGACTCTTCGTCCAGATGAGGGCACGATCAACGTGTACGGCAAGACATCGACCCTGCTGCAGCTTGGTGTTGGTTTCAACCGGCAGCTCTCGGGACGGCGCAATGTCTATCTCGGCGGCCTGGCAGCTGGACTGAGGAAGAAGGACATCGATGAGAAGTTCGATTCCATCGTCGAGTACGCCAGCCTCGGGGACGCTATCGACCGTCCGGTGGCTACGTATAGCTCCGGGATGTTCTCCCGGCTCGCCTTTTCGGTTGGAATGGCCATCGAGCCCAACATCCTGCTACTCGACGAAGTCCTCGCCGTTGGCGACGAAGCCTTTCGGGAGAAGAGCCTGGCCACAATGCGTGAGCTGCTCAACAAAGCCGGAACGATCGTATTCGTATCGCACTCGCTGGCCAGCGTTGCCGAGTTCTGCGACCGAGCAGCTTGGTTGGCGGCGGGTCGCATACGTGCGTTGGGTCCGGCCGCTGAGGTTGTTGAGCAGTATCGGGAAGCCGTCCATGCCGGTAGAGCGTGAGCGCTCTATCCGAACAACTCGTCGTACGGAACGCGATCGAATAGCTCGAGCTTGCCCCCAGCTGTTGCGTTGACGATACGACGCCCGTCTGCCTCATAAATGAGCTTGGCCAACTGGTAGTTGGCAAGCACCCGATCCAGCTTCGGATCCTTCCATACCTTGCCCTTGCCGAAGTACTCAGGGTGGAAGTGGTTGGGGTCGTCGCTCATTGATGTGATCAACGCACCTTCTACCTTGGCGTCATCGGGGATGGTGTAGGAGAAATCCATTCCAATGAGCGCGACTTCGCTGAATCCCATGTAGTAGGCGAGTTGCAGGTTGATGATCGTGACAGATTGGCCGCTGTAGACCCGTTGCGAAGCATCAGTGGAGAATCGCGGGATGCAATACGACGGCGAGGTCTCGGCATAGAAACCGCGGTTCATCATGAAGTAGGACACATTCGGCGCCTCACCGACCTGGCTTCGGTAGATCGATGGGAAGAATTTGTGGCCTGCTGAGTATGCCTTGATAGCCTCCGTGTTGTCCCGCATGACGGCCGTGTCTTCAACCACGTAGTACGTGAGATCGAAGCCCATTTCCTCGGCGGCGTAGAAGATGCCGTTTACTCCGATTGTGTACTCGTCGCGAAGCTTGGTGAGGTCGAGTTCGTTGAGAGAAGGCCCGTTACCGATGATGACGCAACGGTCCCCTTTGTGGATGCCCTCGAACCGTTTCAAATCGTCGGAGTCGACAATGGTGTGCGGGTATTCCTCGATGGCCAGAGCCGAGTCCGGATCGGGGTCGCTGGCTCCGAACCACAGCAACGGACGCTCGGGCTCGTTTGCCGCTATCACTGCTTGGCTCTGCGCTTGTACCAGAGCATTTGGCAAGTCAGCGGCCTTGATAGCGGTCGGGTCGTGTGCGTACCGCCTAGCGGCGGCAATCTCCATCACGGCGGCACCCTCGATCTCGACGTCGAACACCAGACCTCCGCCGGCGATGGTTGCCGCAACCAGTTCCTCCACCGCGCCATCCCGCGGGTAGGACACCACGAGATTGCGATGTGTCGCATGAGACAGCGCCCATTCGTTCATTGAGAACCGCGGCCAGGCAGAACCTTCTAGCAGCGGACCAGCGCCCTGCGCTCCGGATACTCTCTCGATGTCGAGGAAGGCAACGGAGTGGTCTTCCGGCAGTTGCTCGGCGACAGCGATCATCGTCTGCGCGTGGACTGCGTTCTGGGGCAGGAACAATGTTTCGACGGCAGGCGGCTCTAGCTGCGGGAGATCGGGCTTTTGTGGTTGCCCGGATGCTTTGGCAACCATCGCAAGCAAATCGAGCCGCAGCGGCTCGAGTTCGGTTGACACTTCGGCTACCTCGCCGGGGCTGAGGCCGAAGGCCCGTCGGAAGCCTGAGGTGATCACACCGTCGAAATTGATGTGGTTGTCCATCCATGGTTCGACTCTGCCATCCTCGCCGTTGAGGATGGCTTCGGCGGCCGATCGCTCTCCCCGCGCCAGCGAGGTCGCCGCATACTGAAGTGCTCGCCGCGCGAGCGTCAGTTGACGCTCGTAGTGGGGCAGCGCCAATGGGAACGGGTGGCTCGCCGTACGGCCTATGCCTGCAAGGTCCTCTGATTCAAACGAAGCTGTGATCAGGCGCCTCGCTTCAAGTACATGCTGCCGGGCTCCGGTCTTCGCCATCGATTGATGCTTCTGCCGATAGACGGCGGTCTGCCAACGAGACGGCACGAAGTTGAACCCGCGGCGCATCAGACGCAGCCACAGATCCCAGTCTTCGGCACCGTCACGCATCGATTCGTCGAAGCCGCCGGCTGCCCTAACGATGTCTGTGATCAGCAAGGGGGCGTGAGCGTTGAAGGGGCACTCGCCGCGCGCAGAAACGAAGTCGACGAAACGTGCGCTACTCCTCTTCTCATGCGCCGGCAGAGAATCCAGCGTCACGATCTCCGGGACGATACGCATCCCGCAGTACGACCCAACCGTGTCGGGACCGGCACCACTCAGTGTCTCCAGGCGGTCAAGCAAACTGTTGGACATGAGCAGGTCATCCGCATCGAGGAAGGTCACGTACCTTCCCTTGGCCATGCGCAATCCCGTGTTGCGAGCAGCACTCAAACCACCATTGACCTGGTGGCGAACCAGCTTGAATCGGTCGTCTCCTCTGACGTAGTCCGTGATCTTGCTGACACTGTCGTCCGACGAAGCGTCGTCGACGACAATGCACTCCCACTCTGTGAAGCTCTGCCTTTGCACCGACTCCAGTGTCTCCGCGACGAAGCGAGACTCGTTGTAGCAGGGGACGACCACCGTGATCGTTGGACCCGACTCTGCGGCTAGGTGTGCGGCAGGCGGGGAAGGGGTAGCTTCCAGGGTCGGCTTGCTTGCCACCTCACCGCGTGCCTGCAAGATCTGGCCTCGCACCTGGCGCAGGTGCTCGAGACGCCTTGTCTCAGCTTGTGCCTCAGTGTCGCTCTTGCGTCGCTTCGCTTGCTTCCTGAAGTCTCCTGCAGCCAATGAGTCGATGAGTTCTTGCTGTCGCTTGTGCAGTCTTCTCAGCTGGGAGTGGTCCTCGCTGAGCCTTACGCTCATGAGCAACAACAGCAAACCCAAGGCGACTGCGCTGGCAACAGCCAGTGCCTGGGCCAGGCCGTCCGAGGAGAGGAAAGCACCGAG
Source organism: Acidimicrobiia bacterium (assembly GCA_030064765.1). GTDB lineage: Bacteria > Actinomycetota > Acidimicrobiia > Spongiisociales > UBA5794 > JAAETI01. The sequence goes on from JASJEG010000166.1 coordinate 6,737, forward strand.
CGCTGCCAAACAGGCGACGGCGAGCAATCCTCCTCGCATCGACGCCATATGACGGATCGTGGATTTCAAGCGTTTGAGTAGGTAGGACATCGGGTAGTGCAGCCTGCTGAGGAATCGGTCTTCGGGTCCTGGCGAGCCTAGTAGCGGCCCTAACCGTTGACCATTGCGCAGCATTGCCTCAGTTCCTGCAGCCAATCTGCGCCGGAGTTGGTTCAGCGCGCCCAGGCGCCGCGGCCGGGCGTCGTCGTGGCGCGGGTCGGATTGACGGGTTGCTTATGATGCCCATACAGCTGACAGCAAGGCGAAAAAGATGAGAGTCTCCAGCTTCCTGCGATCCGGCAAGTCGCGCCTCACAGTGCTTGTGGTTTCCGCGGTGCTGGTTGTTGCCGCGACCATCACCGGCTGGCTAACCGCAGGTGCCGGGACGGCTGCAGTTGCGGCCCTGCTGGGCTCGCTGTTGCTTGTTCTCGTCAAACTCGCAGCGGAGGTCGTTGTCGATGACGACCGAATGGATAGGAAGATCAACGCCGAGTGCGAAGTCACCGCGGAGCTTCGCGCCGACGCCGAGCGGGAGAGTCAGCGGCAGGCACAATTCAACGACGCAGCACTCAATCGCATTCGCAAGGTCGAGTCGACTGCGGGTGATCACGGTGTAGTTCAGAACAAAATGCTCGATAGGGTTCGCGGGGTTGAGTCGGCGACGGGTGACCTGAAGGGCGTTTCGGAGGCGATCCTCGATAGGGTTCGCGGGGTCGAGTCGGCGACGGGTGACCTGAAGGGCGTTTCGGACGCGATTCTCGACAGGGTTCGCGAGGTTGAGTCATCGTCGGGTGACCTGGAGACCCTCCAAGACAAGATCCTTGACCGTGTCAGAGGAGTCGAAGCCGGTCTCGGCGAACAGCGCAAGATCGCAGCGCGGTTGGCGGAGGGCAGCGCGCGTGGCAGAAGCGCCCAAGACCGTCTCTCGCCCCCTGGAATCGAGCGTCGCGTGGTGCGTGTAACCGACCTGATTTCGCAAGCCATGCAAGTGGTCAAAGACTCCCAGTACTACGCGGCAACGCTTCCGTTGACAGCGGAACCGGACAACGCCAGTCTGAGCGCCGGCCGCGATTCGTCGCCTGCGGTCACGGTTGTGGTGCCCTGCTACAACGAAGAGCGGTTCGCTGCCGAGGGATTGCAGTCCATCCAGGCACAGTCGTACGAGAACTGGGACTGCGTGGTGGTGGACGACGGATCGACGGACGGCTCTGCGGATGTGATTCGAGCCACGATTGAGGGTGACAGTCGATTCCGTCTGATTCAACAGCCGGAGAATCGGGGCCTCGTAGCCGCCCGGAACGCCGGCATCGAGGCCACTTCTGGCGAGTATGTCGTCTTCCATGACATAGACGATCTGATGATGAGAGATAGCTTGGCCGACCGGGTGGCGACCTTGCGCGACGCAAGCGACGCTGATGTTGCCGGCGTGTTCTGTGGGCAGAGAATCGCCGACGAAGGGGTTCGCCTGAACGAGCTCCCAGCTTCCGAGCAATGGCAGCCTCGCACGGTCTTCGTCGACTTCGTCGTCGCCGGTGGCGAGTGTCCTTTTGGCCCGTCGCAGGCAATGCTGCGGACCGATGTGGTGCGCGCTCTCGGCGGCTTCAACAAGGACTTCGATACTGCGGAGGACTGGGAGTTCTGGCTGCGGATCATGCGGCATGGCTTTGTATTCCGGGCCGCCAACCGCCTGAGTGTCGCCTACCGGCAGAAATGGGCTTCGATGGCCCAGACGGGTGCCAGCCGCCACGTCAACAGATCTGTTGGCCTCATCGATTCCGCCTATACCCGCGTCGATCTGCCAGCCATCGATGTGCCTGCCACCTATCCGTTCCCTGAACCGCTGCCGCACTACCAAGAGTTGCTGACGAGAACGCGCCGAGCAATTCAATATGCTTCGACTGCGCTCGT
>JASJEG010000167.1 GCA_030064765.1 Acidimicrobiia bacterium
ATATCTGACGAGAGGCTGTCACCGATCATGAGAGCTGTTGACTTGGCGGGCCGCCCTAGTTCCTCGAACGCCAACTCGAAGATCGCAGCGTCTGGCTTGGAAACGCCCACCTCCCCGGAGATCACGATGGTGGCGAACAGCGGCTCGAGCTCGAGGCGAGCGATACGGGCCCGCACAACTTCGCCCAGTCCATTTGTCACCAGCCCCAATCTTGCCTTCTGCCTGATGCGGTCCAGGACGTCGCGCGCTCCTGGATAAAGCTCGCCATAGGCACCCATTCCGACCACGTACTCGTCGGCCAGCAGTCCAGGATCGGCCGCCAGGCCGGCTGCACCGACCAGATCCGCGAAGCGGCGTGCTTGGACCTCGTTCGGGCTGAGCTCCTGGCGAACGACGGCATCCCACAAAGCGTCGTTGATCTCGGTGAACGTCTCCCAATACTGGTTCGGGCGGGCAACCCCGCCCTTGGCCAATGCGTACTCGAATGCTGCAGGCTCGCAGCTGGCTGCATCGAACAAGGTGTTGTCGAGATCAAAGAGCAGAGATGTGTAGCGCATGGAAGCAGCGTAGGAGAGTCTCAACTGCGATGATTCCCTCAAGAATCGGGGAAGAATGTGCCGGTCGCCGCCCACATTTCCTCGGTACGATCGATCCGCTCTGTGGCTCCGGCTTGCTGTTGCGCAGCCACCTCCATGACGAGCAGCTCGGCAAGAGCAACCGCCGGCAATGAGCTGTCAAAAGGTCCGATAGCGGGGACGTCAACCGCAACCCACAGCTCAGTGACTCGAGCCAGAGGAGAGAGCGGACCATCGGTGATCGCAAGAACGTTGCCTTGCGCGTCCGCAAAGACACGAGCGGCGCGAACGACTGCGTTGCGGTATCGCGGGAAGTCGATAACCACCAGCAGATCATCAGGGTGGGCGTCTGCAAGATCCCTCCCGAGATTCCGTTCCTCGAGCAGACGCACCCCGGGACGCACCATGCTGAGCCCGCTGACGAGTGAGTGCGCTCCTGCTCGGGAGGTCTCTCCGGAGAGCACGAGGACACGCGTAGCTTTGGTGAAGTGGGTTGCCAGCTCGGAAAGGCGCCCACGATCGACTGCGGCAAAGACCGAGTCCATGGACTGCTCAATGGCTTGTCGCGCCGTGTGACCGCCGGGACCGCGGCGGATGCGATCGCTCGGTCGCTCGAGCTGTGTCGACAGGTCACGACGCACGTGGTCCTGTAGCCGGGGATACCCCTCGAAGCCGAGCTTGGTAGCAAACCTCACAATCGAGGGTCGGCTGGTACCCACGGCCTCGGCAAGGTCGGAGACAGTCCCGAAGGCAAGCAGCGTGGGTTCAGCAACTACAGCCTCGGCGATACGGCGCTCGGTTGGGGTGAGACGATCGCCTGCGGCTGCAATCAGCTGGGAGAGAGACTCTGGTGACATCTGAGCAATACGTTACAAGCCTTGCCCACACATGTACAGAAGTGTACGCTGGCGGGTGGTGATCCGCGCGGAGGTATTAGTGACAACCAGGACCAAGTACGTACCCTCGGGACGTGAGCAAGCTTTCCTCGATACCGTCGAGAACCCGAAGTACGACCGCCAGATAATCAACGGGTTGAGCATGTTCTTCGAGGGGCGTGAACCCGATGATATGAAGGGTTTCTATTCGGATGGGGAACTCGCAGCCCTCAGGGAGCTCAAAGGCACCGAGCGCGACGTCGAACAGCGAATGCCGGTGAAGGTCACCCGCCATTACTTCGACCTGGCCAAGCACAGCAAACCACTACAGCGCCTGGTAAAGGCGAGTCCGGACGAAACCCAGGATCTCGCCGGCTCAGAAGACCCCGGCTATCAGATGGATTTCAGCCCGGTTGAAGGCCTTCTGCACAAGTACGAAATGGGTCTGTTGTACGTGATCTCGACGTGCTCGGCGCATTGCCGCTTCTGCTACCGGGAAGAGCTGATCGCCCGCAAAGAAGTCGAGCGGCAGGACGGGACGATTGCCAAGAAGGGCCTAGCCCAGATCGATGAGGTGACGGAGTACGTTCGTGCCCACAATGCAACGGTCGCCGCCAACGGGGGTCTTCATCCCGAGTCCGGTCGAGAGAAGCTGCGCGAGATCCTGCTCTCCGGTGGCGACGCTATGGCGCTGCCCAACAGCAAGATCGCTGCCTGGCTCGCCGCATTGGCCGAAGCGGGAATCGAGTCCATCAGGCTCGGCACCAAGGAGATGGCATTCCACCCCGACCGTTTCGATGATGCCTTCCTCACCATGCTGGACAACTTCCATGCGACCTACCCCGACGTGGGTTTCCGGCTGATGATCCACTTCAACCATCCAGACGAGTTCCTCGCCAAGGGCCCGGATGGGAACTACATCAAGAATGACAACGGCACCCTGAAGTGGGTCCCCGCCACCCAGCGCGCCATGGAGGCAGTCGTCAGCCGGGGCTGGATCAGCGTGGAAAACCAGGCGCCGATCATCAAGGACATCAACGACGATTCCAGTGCATTGCGCATCATGCAGCGGGCGCTGAAGCGAGTCGGTGTGGAAAACCACTACTTCTTCTGCGGTCGAGATATCGTGGCCTACCGGGCGTTCAACGTCCCCATCGAGAGGGCGTGGCAGATCCTCAACGAGTCGCAGAAGGGTCTATCGGGCGTGGAGAACCACGCACGGCTGTCGATCACCCACTACAAGGGAAAGACCGAGGTCGCCGCAGTGACCAACGAGCCAATTCCGGGTATCCCCGGCACCGAGAACGGCGTCCTGATATTCAAGATCCTCCGCAACGCCCTCGACGCTAAAGACCGAGGCAAGGTATGCATCGTGGGGCGCAACCCGGATGCGATTTGGTTCGATGACTACGCCGACCGTGTCATCTTCGACGAGGCCGGACTGTACGAGTACGACCGGGTCAAGCATCTGCGGGAGACACCTCTGGAGATCGGAGTCGCCGGTAGCTAGGACGAAAGGCGGAGCCAAAGAATGATCGACAAACGTGTCGAGAGCGTCGCCGAGGCGGTAGCCGACATCCCCGACGGCGCCACCGTGATGATCGGCGGATTCGGCGAGGCCGGCAGCCCCATCGAGCTGATCCACGCCCTGATCGACCAGGGGGCCACCGGCCTGACTGTGGTCAACAACAACACCGGTAGCGGCGAGGTCGGTCTGGCCGCACTGATCAAGGCGGAGCGGGTTGCCAAGATGATCTGCTCTTTTCCCCGCACCGCCAACTCGACAGTGTTCCCCGAGCTGTATCGTGCCGGGAAGACCGCGTTGGAGCTAGTTCCCCAGGGAACGCTTGCCGAGCGCATCCGCGCGGGGGGCGCCGGTATCCCCGCCTTCTACACGCCGACCTCGGTGGGAACTCCGCTGCAGGGTGACAAGGAAGTGCGCAGCTTCGGCGGGCGAGATTATGTGATGGAGCACGGGCTTGTTGCCGACTATGCCCTCATCAAATGCGAACGGGCCGACCGCTACGGGAACCTCGTCTACAACAAGACGGCTCGCAACTTCAGCCCGGTGATGGCGACAGCTGCCACCACAACGATCGTGCAAACCAAGCAGATCGTCGAACCGGGGGAGCTCGAGCCGGAGACCGTGGTTACCCCGAGCCTCTATGTCCACCGCATCGTGACCGTTCCCCAACCGCTGGTGGAAAGCGAACTCGTAGCTGCAGGAGCGACCTACCCATGACAGCAAACACGACGCTTGGCTGGACCAGAGAGCAGATGGCGCAACGAGCCGCCCTCGACATCCCCAACGGCGCCTATGTGAACCTCGGCATTGGGATCCCCGAACTAGTAGCCAAGTACGTCCCTGAAGGGCGTGAGGTCATCTATCACACCGAGAACGGTCTGCTCGGCATGGGGCCTGCGCCCGAGCCGGGTCTGGGAGATCCCGAGCTGATCAACGCCGGCAAGAAGCAGGTGACCGCCGTCCAGGGCGCAGCCTTCTTCCACCATGCCGATAGCTTTGTCATGATCCGCGGCGGCCACATCGACCTTTGCGTGTTGGGAGCTATGCAGGTGGCGCAGAACGGTGACCTGGCGAACTGGTCCACCGGTGCCCCGGATGCGATTCCCGCGGTCGGGGGAGCGATGGATCTGGTTGCGGGTGTCAAGACGATCCATGTGATCACCCAGCACACAACCAAGACCGGTGCCCCCAAGCTCGTCGAGTCTTGCACCTACCCGCTGACCGGGCCTGGAGTTGTGGATCGCATCTATACAGACCTGGCGGTGATCAACGTGGGGCCGGAGGGTTTCCATGTGGAGGAGCTGGCGCCGGGTGTGACGTTTGACTACGTGGAAGAACGAACCGGGGGCAACCTCGTCCCCGGTGACAAACTGGCGCAATCGGGCGGCATTCCGGCCGGCACCGATTAGGAGAGCGCAATGACTGCTCAACCAGAGCCCATCAAGACGCGGAGCGAAGAGCTCTATGCGCGGGCCAAACAAGTTCTGCCGGGGGGTGTCAGCCGCAACACGGTGTTGCGATCACCTCACCCGGTATACGTCGATCGGGCCGAAGGGTGCAAGGTCACCGACATCGAAGGGGTGACGCGGATCGATTTCGCCAACAACATGGCGGCGCTGATCCACGGCCATGCCCACCCGGTGGTGACCAAGGCCGTGACCGCACAACTCCAGCGGGGCACGGCGTTCAGTCTGGGTACCGAGGTCGAAGTCGCCTATGCAGAGCATCTGTGTAGCCGCAACGAGGGATTTGAGAAGCTGCGGTTCGTCAACTCGGGAACCGAGGCGGTGATGGCTGCGATCAAGTCGGCCCGGGCCTACACCGGCCGAGCCAAGATCGTCAAGGTCGAAGGCGCCTACCACGGCGGCTATGACTATGCCGAGGTCAGCCAGACGGCAACCCCGGCCAACTGGGGCAAGGACGACAGTCCGGCGAGCGTCCCAGTTGCGTACGGCACACCGCCCAAGGCCCTAGAAGATGTTGTTGTCATCCCCTTCAACGACCCCGACAGGGCACGAGCCATACTCGACCGGCACGGTCGCGAGATCGCCTGTGTCCTCGTCGACGTCCTGCCGCACCGCGTCGGTCTCGCTCCGGCAACTCCGTCGTTTGTGGAGATGTTGCGTGAATGGACCGCAGAGCACGAAGCGCTGCTGATCCTCGATGAGGTCATCACGTTTCGTTCTCGTTACGGGGGAGCCCAACAGTTGTACAAGGTCCAGGCCGATATCACGGCAATGGGCAAGATCATCGGCGGGGGTTTCCCGGTAGGGGCGCTCGCCGGCAGAGCCGACATCATGGATGTAATGAATCCGCTGGCGTCGAATGTGCGTTTCCCTCACTCCGGCACCTTCTCGGCCAACCCGATCACCATGACGGCGGGTCTGACGGCCATGCGGCTCTTTGATCGACCCGAAGTGAGAAGGCTCAACGACCTCGCCAACCGTGCCCGCTCCGGCATCGAGGAGGCTATCCGCCAGACCGGGGCTTCTGCCTGTGTAACCGGGGGCGGCTCGATGCTGCGGGTTCACATGAAGCCCAAGCTGCCGAACAACTATCGCGAAGCTTTCAGCTCCGAGGCGGAGCAGCACCGGTTGACCTTCATGCTGGATCACCTGTTTGATTCGGGCTTCATCACTATCAACACTTGTGCGTTCACGATGTCGACGGCGATGGGCGAAGCTGAGATCGATGCACTCGTCGATGCGATCGAGATTGGGTTCCGCCGGTTGGCAGCCGCCTAGTGGTTGTTGGCGAATGGTCAGACGGCTTCGAGTAGAACCGCAACACCCTGGCCGACGCCGACGCACATGGTTGCCAACGCCCGCTTTGCCCCGCGTCTCTGCAACTCGAGGGCGGCCGTTCCAGTGATACGAGCACCGCTCATCCCAGTCGGGTGGCCCAGAGCTATAGCTCCACCGTTGGGATTCACATGATCAGCGTCGTCGGGTAGTCCAAGACCCCGCAGACACGCCAGCGACTGGGATGCAAACGCCTCGTTGAGTTCGACAACGTCCATGTCGGCAACGGTCAAACCCGTCCGCGCCAAGAGCTTCTCCGTCGCTGGAATCGGGCCGATGCCCATGATCCGGGGCGGAACACCGGCAACAGTAGATGTCACCACCCTGGCGATCGGCTCGAATCCGTTGGCCCTAACAGCCGCCTCCGACGCCACCAACAAAGTGGCCGCCCCATCGTTGATACCAGACGAGTTGCCGGCGGTTACAGATCCGCCTTCCCGGAACGCCGGGCGAAGCTTCTGCAGAGCTTCGATGGTCGTCGAAGGCCTGGGATGTTCGTCTGTGTCGACGATGTCCGGGTCCGCTCTGCGTTTGGGCACAGTCACCGGAACAATCTCGGCGGCATGCACCTCCCGGGCAACCGCAGCAGCTGTGCGCAGCTGCGAACGGAGCGCAAAGGCGTCCTGGTCCTCCCGGCTTACGTCGTACTCGGCGGCGACGTTTTCCGCAGTGACCCCAAGGGCATCGGTGTGACCCATCTCGTCCATCTGCGGATTGACCAGTCGCCAACCGAGAGTGGTGGAGGCGATGTTCGCCTGCGTCGGGTAGGCGGACTCGGCCTTGGGTACCACGAAGGGCGCCCGTGACATCGATTCAACGCCACCGGCGATGATCAAGTCTGCGTCGCCCATTGAGATTGCTCTGGAAGCGTCTATGAGTGCCTGCATTCCGGAGCCGCACAGCCGATTGGTTGTTGATCCGGGGACCGATGGAGGCAAACCCGCAAGCAGTGATGCCATCCGAGCGACGTTGCGATTGTCCTCACCGGCTTGGTTGGTGCAGCCCAGCAGCACGTCGTCCACAGTTTCCCAATCCACCGTGGGGTGTCGGCTGAGTAGAGCCCGGAGCGGAATCGCGGCGAGATCATCGGTGCGTACCGGGGCTAGGCGGCCGCCATACCGACCGATCGGGGTACGGACATAATCGACGATGAAGGCGGCTCGTGACATCATTCCTCCTCTGCCAAGATTCAACTAGATCCGTCGTGATGCGTCACTTCGAGCGGCGGGCGTTCGGAGCATGACGCCCCCCCGGGGATCGGCCTTGGGGAGCTACAGGGCGCCGAGCGCGATTGGGAGGTCGTACGCCGACCCACCTTCCGGCACGTCCGCGGGCCGCCCCTCTTTCGACGGACAGCTGGGATCAGAGTCTCAGGTGACTTCTGATTTCGCCCTGCGCTTACAATTCTCACGTCGCAGCGTCGTCAGGAGCAGAGTGTTCAAAAGGGCGGCCAAGAAGCGCCTCAAGTACCTCGAAGAGCGAGCCAGCAAGACACCAGGAGCGGAGATTGTTCCGGCAAGTGAGCTGCGAGTTCGGGACTTTGTCTTTGATGACGCCGAAACTCATCAGTACCTGGAACTGAAGGGCATCAGAAGGATCCCTCTACCCGATGCCGACATGGTTCTGAATCTTGGGGACAGGACGATGGTGTTTGCGACGCTTGACATGCCGTTCGTGCGCGATCGCCTCGAGGAGTTTCGGGAGCAGCCCGAGCATTGGCAGGAAGGAACTCGCTAGCTCACCGATCGAGTCGCAGCTCGTCATCGCGCACCAGGCGTTTCTTTGAGCGCTTCCCGAACAGCATCACTGACGAAGCATCCTTGGGACCGCAGCACCTGGCCGCCCCGTTCCCGAATCGCAGTTCTGCAACCGAGCAGTAGGCTGCCTGTTGTCTCCTATGAGCATGCCAAAGATCAACCGAGCATATTCCGGCCCTCTGTCGCTAGCCGTGTTCGACGCGATCGCGGATCGGTTCCCGCGTGCTGCTGCAGATGTGATCGAGATCGCCTGGCGCGGGTCGATGCGGCCAGTCGGATCGTTCGATCGCTGGGCGGAGCTTCCGCTGTCGCTACTCGACGTGGTTCGGCTGAAGGCAATCGATGAGCGCATGTCGCCGCTCGTGTTCGCCGACCTGGTCGAATCGGCGCCGGGAGCCGAGGAAGCAGATCTTGATGCCATCTGGGCTGCAGGTACGGTCGCGCTGCGGGATGCACCTCTGCTGCGGTGGATCGGCCGCAACCCGCAGCGGGTCGCCGGATCCGAGAACTGGCGCACGGTCCTTCCCGGCCTCGGCGGCCTGACTGTTTCGGTCCCACTGGCCGAAGTCGCCCTGCTTCGTGTAACGAAATCCCGGGGAAGGCTTCCCCGCGACGTGACTGCGTTCGTGCAACTGAATCCCTGGTTCTCGCCATGGTTTGTGAGCCGGTTCCGGCGCTACCACCGGGGCAAACGGATCCGAGTCCGCAATCGAGGCGCAACGGCTCGGGCTTGGTCGCATGCACGCACCCTGCTGGGTCACCGGGTGCCCTTCGAGTGGAGCACGATGCACGGCCGCGGCGTCGGGCGACCGTTGGATCACTGGTCGGAACGGTTCCTCGGGATGTACCTGGAGGCCTTCGATCGGGCCTATGAGGGTGCCGTTCCCGCCCCGGTCGCTTCCCTGTATGCAATCAGCCGGGGCGCTCTCGGGCGGCAGGAGGAGCGCCCGAACATCGCCGGAAGTTGGGACGCCCTGCCGCAGCTGGTCGAGGACGCAGGGCGCACCATGCTCGGCATCACGAACGAGGAGCATGACACCCGGGACCGCGACGGCCTCATCGAAGCTGCCGCCCGGTTTGGTCAGAG
>JASJEG010000014.1 GCA_030064765.1 Acidimicrobiia bacterium
AAAGCATGCATCGGATGGCCGGTTTCCAGCATCACGTAGTTGCTGACGTCGACGATGTTGGAAATGGCGCGGACCCCGGCCTTCCGCAATCGTTCCGTCATCCACAGTGGGGAGGGGCCGATCTGGACGTCGCGCATTTCCCTGGCAACGAATCGATTGCAGCCATCCGGAGCGGAGATCGTCACCTGCAACGCCGGCGTTCCCGGTTTGGTCGGCAGGTCGATGTCCGGATATCGCATCGGGATGTCGAACCAGGCGGCCAGCTCTCGCGCAACTCCAACCATGCCCATGACGTCGGGTCGGTTGCTGGTGACCTCCAGATCGAACACTACATCCGGCAGATCGAGTATCGACTCGAAGGGTTGGCCGATTGGAGCCTCCGGATCGAGCACCATGATGCCTTCATGCATCTCCCCAAGCCCCAACTCCCGCTCTGAGCAGATCATTCCGTTGGACTCGACACCTCGAAGCCTGATCGTGTCGATCTTGAAGTTCCCGGGGAGAACTGCGCCTGGAACCGCGACCGGCACAACGGCCCCCTCTTCGAAGTTCCACGCTCCGCAGATGATCTGGTGTTCTTCGCCGTCACCGATGTCAACATGAGTGACCCGGATGCTGTCGGCGTTGGGGTGTGCCTCGATGCGCAACACCTTGCCGATCACTACATCGGTCCACTCGACGTCGAATCGCACTACTTCCTCGACGGCATGTCCCAGCATGTCGAACGCATGCTTGAGCTCCGCCACGTCGGTCGTGGGCAGATCGATGTACTCCTGCAGCCAGCTGAGTGACACTTTCATGCGCTATCCCGGGAACTGCTCGAGGAAACGGAGGTCATTGTCTATGAAATGGCGGATCGAATCGATGCCGTGCCGCGCCATGGCGAGTCGCTCCACCCCCATACCGAACGCAAACCCGGTAACGCTGGACGGGTCGTAGCCGACTGCGTCGAACACCCGCGGATCCACCATGCCGCAACCGATCATCTCTATCCAGCCAACACCGCGGCAAACCCGACAACTGCTCTCCCCCCCATCGCAGTTGAAGCACGAGACATCGAGCTCTGCCGACGGCTCGGTGAACGGGAAGAAATGGGGCCGCAGCCGGATTCGAGTCGTTGACCCGAAGAACTGCCTGGCGAACTCAGCCAGGGTCCCCTTGAGGTCGGAGAAGGTAATCGACTCATCCACCGCCAGACCCTCGATCTGATAGAAGACCGGCAAATGCGTTGCGTCCACAGTGTCGTTTCGATAGGTCTTGCCCGGGGCAACGATGTAGACGGGAGGGTCGTGTTGCTCCATATAGCGCGCCTGCACCGGTGAGGTGTGGGTCCGCAGCAACATCTCGTCCTCCGGGTTGCCGTAGTCGACATACATGGTGTCCGACTCCAGACGAGATGGGTGGCTGGGCGGGGTGTTGAGCGCATCGAAGTTGTACCAGGCCGTTTCGGCCTCGGGCCCCTCTGCAACGTGATAGCCGAGCCCGATGAAGATATCGCATACCTCATCGATGACTTGCTGAACGACGTGGATCCTGCCGGAAGGGACTGAGACATAGTCGATGGTGACGTCAATCCCCTCGGCGGCGATCGCGGCCGCTCTTGCCTCGGAAGCCAGCTGGTCCTTGCGAACGGCAACCGCGGCTTCGATCTCCTTAGCGACCTCGTTGATCATCCGCCCAGCATCGCGGCGCTGCGCGGCGTCCATCTTCCCGAGCCCGCGACGGGCGGCGGCGATCGGAGATTCCCGACCGACCGCACCAGCTTCGATTGCATCGAGCGCTGCAAGGTCGGCTGCGGTGTCGAGGCTGGCGAGCGTATCTGCTTTCAGTTGTTCGAGAGTCTCGGAGAGTTCCATTCCATCAGTTTCGTTGGTGGTCGTGTCCATAACTGTCCCTACTTGAGCGTGCTGTCGCAAAGAAAAACCCGGAGACTTGCTCCGGGCGAGACGACTGCGTGCGCTTAGCTCACGCCATACGACTCGCCCGGGCCCCGGGCCCGGTAAAGACGAAGTCGAAGCTGCGTAGTGGCTGTGTCACGGCCACAACGCTATCCACCAGCCTGAACAAATGCAAGGCACTCAAGCCTGCGCCGCTTGCATACGTTCGTACATGGCAATGGCCGCCGTCACCGCGGCGTTGAGACTCTCGGTACCCCCCGGCATCGAGATCGCGGCCGTTACCACTGCGGGATGTTGCCGCACCGAAGCCGGGATGCCACGGGCCTCGTTGCCCACTATGAATCCAAGAGAGGCACCATCTGCGGCAGCCTCACGCAGCGACACCTCCCCATCGGGTGCCATTGCGACGAGCCGCAGACCAAGAGAGCTGAGCGTCTCTGGATCCGTAGCCGCTCCCTCAATCGGCCCGACCTGGAAATGCGACCCAACCGCCGCACGTACGACCTTGGGCGACCACAGGTCCACCGAGTCCACAGTGGCAACGACCTGGAAACCGAACGCGGCGGCCGTCCGAATGATGGTGCCGGCATTGCCGGGATCGGCCACCTCCCACAGCACGATCGAATCGACCGGTCGGATGGGTCCTGCTGTGGGAATCTCGATTACCGCCACCGGGCCTCGTGGTTGGGCGGTTTCGGAAAGCCCTTCCATGACATTGGCGGCAACAACGTGCGTATCGATGCCGGTCGCCGCGCAGAGCTCCATCGAGGATTGGTCGCCGGCGAGACAGAACGCCTCGTGCACGGCAACCCCGGCCCGAACCGCTTCTTCCAGCAAGAACGGCCCTTCGATGGTGGTACGCCCCGTCTCGCGGCGGACGCGAGAACGCCGCAGCTTCTTGGCGGCGGCCACTCTCGGATTGCGTTGCGAAGTTATCACGCCGCCGTTGTCCAATCCGTGGTGACGAACGATGGCCGTGTCATGTTCCCTCGGTCTGCGACTATCGCGTCCTTCAGGCCTTGACCGTACGCGCAACCTCGACCAGTTGAGCAAACGCCGCAGGGTCATTGACCGCCATGTCGGCGAGCATCTTCCTGTCCACTTCCACCTCGGCGGCCTTCAGGCCGGCGATCATCTGGGAATACGTGGATCCGTTCTGGCGGGCCGCGGCGTTGATCCGCTGGATCCAAAGTCGCCGGAATTCACCCTTGCGGGCTCGGCGGTCGCGATAGGCGTACTGCCCTGAGTTGAGGGTCTGCTCGCGGGCCGTGCGATAGCGGCGACTCCGCGCCCCGGTATAGCCGGAGGCTCGCTCCATGACTTTGCGGCGTTTCTTGTGCGCGTGAACCGCGCGCTTGACTCGTGCCATTGTGCTGTGACCTCCTAGCGACCGAGCAGCCGGGCAGCTCGCTTTGCGTCCTTGCCCTGCAGGGTGGATTCGCCGGCCACACGACGCCAGCGGGTTGCAGACTTTGAGTGCCGGTTGTGCCCGCGCCAAGCCTTGGCATGCCGGATCTTTCCGGTGCCGGTCACCTTGTAGCGCTTTGCGGCGCCTTTGTGTGTCTTCTGCTTGGGCACTTCCTACTCCTCTTGGGGTTCGGTCTCTTTAGGCGCTTCTTCGGCAGTTGCTGCGCCTTTGTCCTTCGAACCGCTGTCCTCCCTGACTTTCTGTCTGCGGACGGGAGCAAGAACCATCGTCATCTGTCGTCCATCGAGCCGTGGTGTGGTCTCGACGGTGCCGTAGTCTTCCACAGCTCGTTCGAGCCGCTGCAAGATGTCTCTTCCGAGTTCTGGATGGGTGACCTCGCGACCCCGGAACCGCATGACGACCTTCACTTTGTCGCCGTGTCTCAGGAATTTCTCGACCCGCTTGCGCTTCACGTCAAAATCCGACGAGGCGATCTTGGGGCGAAACTGCACTTCCTTGATAACGGTCCGGGTCTGGTTCTTCCGAGCCTCGCGTGCCTTGACGGAAGCCTCGTACTTGAACTTGCCGTAGTCCATTAGTCGAACAACTGGTGGGCGGGCGTCGGGGGCCACTTCGACGAGGTCCAAGCCAAGCTGATCGGCCAGCCAGCGCGCCTCTTCGATTCCCTTGATTCCTACTTGACCGCCGCTTGGGTCAACAAGCCGCACCTCTTTGGCGCGAATCCGCTCATTTACCCGTGGTTCGTTGGCGATGGGAGACCTCCTATTTCGTCTCTTGTCAGCTAGCCGACGCAAAGAAAAGGCAGCGCAAACGGCACTGCCTGAAGATCAAACCGCAGCGCACGCAGTTCGTGGCCGGGTGGGAAGCAGGCGCCTCCGCTTGCGTCGGTTGTTGCCCGACCCGAGTCGGGCAAACCGGAGTATACGGATAGAGCAGAAACAGTCAATACCAACCGGTGCGCCGAGCTCGGCCGTCGCTAGGCGAGGCTGCGCAGCAGCAACGCCGTCTCCACAACCGCTGCCGCAGCTTCGGCACCCTTGTTGCCGGACCCTGGTTCGCTCCGGACCATTGCGTGCTTCTCTTGACGCACGGTCAACACGCCGAAGGCAACCGGCTTGCCGGTATCCAGCATCACCCGCATGAGTCCCTCAGAGGCTCGGTGGGCAACGTGCTCGTAGTGGTCCGTCTCCCCATCGACGACCGCACCAAGCGCCACAACTCCGTCGTAGCCGGAGTCGAGCACCTGGCGAGAAACCAGCGGAAGCTCGAAGGTCCCCGGAGCTTCGTAGACCCGGTACGTTGCGCCGGTCTTATCCAGATACTCAATCGCCCCGGCGGTCAAGCCGGAGGTTATGTGGTCGTTGTACCGCGACCGTACAACGGCGAGATTCAGTCCGGTGGCGTCCCGTATCTCGAGGCTCGGGAGGTAGTCGCTCACTGTTCGTCCCCGTGTCCGAATAGATGGCCGAGGCGTCGTACCTTGGCTGCCATGTAGGCCTCGTTGTCTCCGTTGAGTCCTACGACGAGCGAGACACGGTCGTTGACTTCCACCCCCAGATCCTGCAGCGCAACGATCTTCTCCGGGTTGTTGGTCATGAGGCGTACGCTGGAGACTTTGAGGTCGTGCAGGATTTGCGCCTCGATCCCGTAGTGGCGGGCGTCTGCGGGGAGTCCGAGTTCGAGGTTGGCGTCGACGGTGTCCTTGCCTTCGTCTTGGAGTCGGTAGGCATGCAGCTTGGCGAGCAGACCGATACCCCGGCCCTCGTGAGTCTCGTTGTACGTGATGATCCCGGCACCCTCCCGAGCTATCAGCTGCATGGAAGCTTCCAGCTGCGGGCCACAGTCGCACCGTCTGCTGCCAAGGACATCTCCGGTGAGACATCGCGAATGGACTCGGGTCAATACGTCATCTCGACCGGCAACGTCGCCGTAGACGAGGGCAACGTGCTCGGTACCGTCCACGCCGGATCGGTAGCCGTATGCGGCAAACACGCCATGATCGGTCGGCAGGGTCGTCTCCACCTCTCGGTCGACGAGCGCCTCGTTGCGCCACCGATACGTGACCAAGTCGTCCATGGTTATGAGGGGAATGCCATGCTCATCGGCAAAGACGCTCAGCTCCTCCCCCCGCGCCATGGCTCCGCTGTCGCTCACCACCTCGCAAAGCACGCCGGCCGGATACAGTCCGGCCAGCCGAGCGAGGTCGACGGCTGCCTCGGTGTGCCCCGGGCGGACCAGAACGCCGCCATCGCGGTAGCGCAGCGGGAAGATGTGGCCGGGTCGTGTCAGGTCGGTGGGTCGGGTATCGGGATCGACCATGGCACGGATAGTGGTTGCTCGATCCTTCGCAGATATGCCGGTCGTCGTCTTCCCGACTGCGTCGACCGACACCGTGAACGCTGTCTTATGAGAATCAGTGTTCTCCAGAACCATTAGCGGTAGCCCCAACTCGTCGAGCCGGGCGCCTGTGGTGGGCAGACAGATCAGACCGCTGGTATGGCGGACCATGAAGGCGATCTTCTCCGGAGTCACCTTTTCTGCAGCGATGATCAGATCGCCCTCGTTCTCACGATCTTCGTCGTCGATGACGAGCACGAAGTCGCCGGCTGCAATCGCGGCTATGGCCTCGTCGACAGTCGCCTTCTTCACGTTCTCATCAGCCTTTCCACGTACTTGGCAAGTACGTCTACTTCCAGATTCACTCGATCCCCTACGCCGCGCAGCCCGAGGACTGTGACCTCGAGCGTGTGCGGGATGAGGACGATCTCAAACCACGTTGTTAGTTCGGTGCCGACGGCGGTTACGGTCAAGCTGACGCCATCGACGGTGATTGAGCCCTTCTCGACAACGTAGCGCGCCAGCTTCTCGGGGAGCTCGATCCGCATGCGAACCGCTTCTCCCTCCTGTGCAATGGAGCTCACGACGCCGACTCCGTCGACATGACCTTGAACGATGTGACCGTCGAACCGACCATTGGCTGGCATCGGCCGCTCCAGATCTACTCTCCCGCCTCCGTGGAGATCTCCAAGGTTGCTCCGCCCTAGTGATTCCCGCACCACGTCGACGCTCACTGCACCGGCATCGACGTCGACCGCAGTAAGGCAAACGCCGTTGACCGCTACCGAGTCGCCAACCTCCATATCCGAGAGGACGTTGCGCTCTTCGATCACTAGCCGCCTGCCGGTCGCGGTCTCTTCGACCCGTGTGACGGTCCCGAGACCTGTGACTATCCCTGTGAACATCAAGCCACCACCTTGGTGTCAATTCTCACGTCGCCGCCCACCGCAACGACTGATTCGATCTCGAGCGGCTTGGCGGCTGCGAGAGTCCCGAAGACCCCGGCGAAGGCACCGATCCCGGTTCCCAAGCCAAGCTTGGCACCCAGGTAGAAGATGATCCGATCGCAATGGCCGCCGGCAACGAGGTTTGTGGCCAGAGTCGATCCCCCTTCCACCAGGGCGGTCACATAACCGCGGCCCCCGAGTTCCTTGAAGACCATTGCCGGGTCGACGAGCCCATTGCTTCCCGCAACGACCTGTTCGTGAGGAAGCTCCAGCTGCCGCGGTGTGAAGATCAAGGGATCCCGGGCATAGAGCGACGCGCTCTCAGGCAGCGGCCGGTGCCCTGCAATGATCACCGGTCGCGGTTGGCGGCCTTCGTATCCGGCCAGGCGCACGTCCAACCTGGGGTCGTCATCCCGCAGCGTCCCGGCGCCGACGAGCACCACGTCGTTCTCGGCCCGCAAACGATGCGCATCCTCCCGGGCTGCGGGCCCGGTTATCCATCTCGATGTCCGATCGGCGGCTGCGATCTGACCGTCGAGGGTCGTCGCCAGCTTCAGGGTCACGAGCGGCAGACCCGTGCGGCGAT
Organism: Acidimicrobiia bacterium; assembly: GCA_030064765.1. Lineage (GTDB taxonomy): Bacteria > Actinomycetota > Acidimicrobiia > Spongiisociales > UBA5794 > JAAETI01. The sequence continues at coordinate 7,198 of JASJEG010000014.1, forward strand.
GATGGAAGTACCCGGGATCGACCGCGACGACCTCGTCTTCGAGCAGACCGCTGATGACTTCGATGCCGGCGGCTTGCAGCTCGGCAATACCTGAGCCGCGCACCCGGTCGTCGGGATCGGTCGCACCGACTACCACCTTTGCGATCCCCGCGGAGATCAATGCTTCTGTGCACGGCGGCGTCCGCCCCTGGTGCGAGCATGGCTCGAGAGTGACGAAGACTGTTCCTCCCGTCGCCCGCGCGCCTGCCGCGCGCAAGGCGAGAATCTCAGCATGGGGCTCTCCGGCGGCTCGATGGGCCGCCTCGGCGATGACGCTCCCATCGGAAACCACAACAGCGCCGACTCGCGGGTTGGGGTGGGGCTGGGTCTCCTTGGCCAGACCCAACGCCCGCCGCATCAACTCTTCCGCACGGCGCTGCTCATCTAGGTTGTCGGACAATGCGCGTCGCGACACACGCCCTCCTTCTCCCATCCGGACTCTCACCGTCGGCCCCGGAGTTCCACCGGGTCCACCCCTATGTCGGGGGTCGCGGGCTTTCACCGCCGGTCGGGAATTTCACCCTGCCCTGAAGGGGGCTCTTTCTCGATCCAACATTGTAGTGCGCTGCAACGACCACGCAGCCAACCTCTGGTCGGCTGCAGCGGACTCACTGGATCGGTTCGCGGTCAATGCATGTGCGGGCCAGCAGGTAGTGGCACAGCCGCAGGTCTCGGCTCTAGGCCCGCCGGTCGATCTGGTAGGACGACCCGGGCTGCCGCTTGGCGTATTCCTTCATCTCTGAAGCGATTGCCGAGGCTTCCCACTCCGACTTGACCGGACGCTTGACGTTGGTGGCGACGCCCATCGAGATTGACGATATAGGGAAAGCATGCCGCTCGCCCTTCCTATCGGTGACCTCGATGTACCCCTGGAGCGCGTCTGCGGTGTCGTAGAAGTCGAGGATGCCCTGGTCGAAGTTGGCCACGACGCTCTTGCAGAACTCCTCCACGTAGGCCGGGTCGATCACGGCAACGAAATCGTCGCCCCCAACGTGGCCGACAAAGACAGTCGGATCCCCGCTCTCCTCTGCGGCCTCGAGAAGGATCTGCGCCGTGTACTTGATGACTGAGTCACCCCGCATGAAGCCGTAGTGGTCGTTGAACGACTTGAAGTTGTCGAGATCAGCGTGAACGATGGCGAACTCGCCTCCTCCGGTAACGCGAGCCTCGAGCTCCCGGGAGATGCGGAAGTTGCCCGGCAGACCGGTGAGGGGCGAGAGGTCACGCATCTGCTGGGCACGCCGCAACACAGCCTTGACCCTTGCCAGCAGCTCTTCGATGTCGAAGGGCTTGGTGATGTAGTCGTCGGCCCCGAGATCCAGGCCCCTCACCCTGTCCTCTGCCAGCGCTTTGGCGGTGAGCAGCACAACAGGGATGCTGGAAGTCGCCGGGCTAGATCGCAGCCGCCGCAGTACGGTCAGCCCATCTAGCTCCGGCATCATCACGTCGAGCAGGATCAAGTCCGGCGGACGCTCGCGAGCGAGTTCCAACGCGACTCTGCCGCTTTCAGCGGTCAACGGCTCAAATCCATCCATGTCGAGATTCATCTCGACGAATTGCAGAATGTCCGGATCGTCGTCGACGACGAGGATGCGGTCCTTCATTCGGTGTCTCGTATCTCTGCTCGCAACTCTTCAACCGCCCTTACGGGATCCTCCGCCCTGAAGACCGAGCTTCCCGCCACGAATACGTTGGCGCCGGCATCCTTCGCCCGACGAATGTTCGCAATGCCGATGCCGCCGTCGATCTCTATATCGGTCAATAGGCCGTGCGACTCAACAAAGTTCCTGACTGCTTCGATCTTCTGCAGTGAGGCGTCTATGAACGACTGCCCACCAAATCCTGGATGCACTGACATGACCACCACCATGTCGCAGAGTTCGATGAACGGCTCGACCGCTTCGAAAGGTGTTGGTGGGTTGATCACGAGCCCGAACCCCAGACCCTCGGCACGAGCAGACTCGGCCGGACCGGTCGGGTTGGGATAGACCTCGACGTGCACCGTTACCAGATCGGCACCGGCATTCTTCAGCGGCGCGAAGTAGTAGTCGGCATTGAGCATCATGAGGTGACAGTCGAACTTCAGATCGGTCACGGGCCGCAGCGACTCGATCACGGGTATCCCCAGCGAGATGTTCGGCACGAAATGTCCATCCATGACGTCGACGTGAAGCAGGTCGACGTGGGGGGCAATGTTGCCGACCTCCTCACCGAGGCGGGCGAAGTCGGCAGCCAGAATCGACGGAGCAATCTGCAGCGTGGCTTCCACGATCGAGAGCATAGGCGTCTGTCTGCCCGAAACGTGTTCACGCGGCCGCCCTCAGTAGCCGGACCGCCGGAGCCAACGCCGCCGCATTACCCGGACCGACTGCTCGTCTCCTCCTCCGGCGGACAGCTCTCATCTCTCACAGACAACAGGCTGCCCATCTCTGCTGTAGGCAGAGATGAACGTCTCCGCTTTCGGCGGAGAGCTCGTCTCGGTCTTGACCGAGACGCCTGCACTATCGTGATTCGCAAGCAGAGACTGTGGAGGACTCGTGGATAGGTACCGTGTTCAACCCGGGCAGACCGTCGACCTGAGCAGTTGGGATCCGAACGATCGATCGGAATTCGGTGGCAGCAAGGACGAAGGGCGCGACTACCTCAAGCAGCTCCGCCGGCGCCTCGCCGAGTTGCAGTATCTGCTTTGGGCCGAGGATCGCCACAAGATCCTCGTAGTGCTGCAGGCGATGGATACCGGCGGCAAGGATGGCACCATCCGCAACGTTCTTTCCGGGGTGAACCCCCAGGGAATCGACGTAGTCAATTTCAAGGCCCCCACTCCTGAGGAGTTGAGCCATGACTACCTGTGGAGGGTCCATGAGCACACCCCGGCGGCCGGGTCCCTAACGATTTTCAATCGAAGTCACTACGAGGATGTCCTCATCGTGCGTGTTCTCGGGCTGGTACCGGAAGAGCGCTGGAGTCGCCGCTACGACCACATAAACGACTTCGAGCGCTTACTCGCCGACGAGGGAACCACGATCCTCAAGTTCTACCTGCACATCTCGCACGATGAGCAAGCAGAGCGTCTGCAGGCCCGCCTCGACGATGCAACCAAGCAGTGGAAGTTCAACAAGCGCGATCTCGAGCACCGCGAGCTGTGGGGCAAGTACATGGAGGCGTACGCCGCAGCACTGACGCACACCAGCACCGAACACGCGCCGTGGCACATCGTCCCCGCCAATCGGAAGTGGTATCGCAACATCGTCGTGGCGAAGACCATCGTCGACACCCTCGAGAGCTTGGACATGGAGTATCCCGAGCCCGAGGAGGGACTCGAGGAGATTGTGATCAGCTGATCCCTAGCCACCCCGCTCAATCAGCGAGATGAACATGCCGTCCGTCCCGGTCAGATGGGGAGCTAGCAGCAAACCGCTCCCCCAGGGATTGCCGGGCAACTCACCGGGCGGCTTGGCCGGATACTTGGCGACGACCTGACTTGTTTCCTCGGCGAACACGGTGCAAACCGAGTAGACGATCCTTCCCCCAGGCCGGGTGAGTCGCCACGCCTCAGCCAGCATGGCTCGCTGCACAGTGGCCAGCTCGGCGGGAGTCTCCGGCTCGAGGCGCATTGCTATCTCGGGGCGGCGCCGCAGGGTGCCCATACCGGTGCACGGCGCATCAACCAGTACCGCATCGAAGGAGCCCGATCTGAAGGGAGTTCCCCGCCCGTCGCCACACACCCAGTGAGGTGCCGCACCGGCAGCAGCCAACCGACGCCGGGCGCTGCGTAACCGACGCCGGTGACGATCGAGAGCGACGAGTGTGCCTCGATCTCCCAACAAGTCGGCTAGATGCATGGTCTTGCCGCCGGGAGCCGCCGCCAGATCCAGGATCCGCTCCCCCGGTCGCGGGGCAAGGGCAAGCACAACCGCAGTCGAGGCGGGATCGGTTATCGAGTACGCGGAGCCGGTTTCACCTATCCGACCGCCGTCGATATAGAAGGCACCTTCTATGCCCGCCACTGCTCGGGCGGGTGCCGGCGGTGCGGCACCGGGCCGGACCCGTAGCGGCGTTGCCGGCGCACGGCTGCGCAGACCCCCGAGCAGCGCCTGTGCCTCCGCCTCGCCATGGTCTTGGCTGAGTTGTGCGTACATCCAGTCCGGAACCGAAAGCCGGATCCCCCAGCGGGGCGCTTCATCGGTCGCCTCCCGCCGCGCAATCGATCTGAGCACAGCGTTGACGAATGCTGCCGCCCGCGGCACACCCAGCTGCTTGGTGGCTTCAACAGCCTCGTTCACGGAGGCAAACACATCGTGCTTGTGATCGGTGAGCATTTCAGCGACAGCGACCTGCAGCACGCAACGGACCTCTGGGTCGAGTGCCGCCAACTTCCGTTCTGCGGCACCCTCGATGGATGCTGCTGCGTACCGGCTGTGGCGGAGTGCGTCGGTTACGAGCCGAAAGACAAACGAACGGTCTCGCTCATTCAGGTCCGCGGTTGCGTGTGGGAGCACAACGTTCGAATACGCACCCTCCTCCGTGATACGGAGCAGAATTCGAGCTGCAACAGCGCGTGTGTTCAAGCGCTCGGCATTCCTTGGGCGCCGTCGAGTCTCAGCCCACGACCCCGCCGCCCATTTGCCCAAGCTCGCCCGGTCTGGGCGGCCTTGCCTCCCGGTTGCACCTCGACCAACTCCACGGCTCCGTGCCGCAAGCCCAGGATCGGGCGCCCATTGATGATTTCGATGGTTCCTGCTGCGACCTCAGGCGTGGCTGGGCCAACCTCGAAAACCTTGATGCGTTGACCTTCAGCCTCGAACCAGGCCCCCGGTCGGGGGTTGAACGCACGCACGGTACGGGCAAACGAAGTGGGCCCCTGTTCGATGTCGAGTCGTGCTTCCGCCGTCGTCAGTCGGGGAGCCAGCGTCGCTCCTGTTCGCATCTGCCTTGCCGGACGCAGCCGATCATGCAGATAGTCGTCGAGGTGGTCTCGCAACACATCAGCTCCGAGGGACGAAAGCCGCCCGGTTATCTGCCCGGCCGTTTCGTACTCGTTGATCGGTGTCTCGGCGACCGCAAACACCGGCCCGGTGTCCATTCCCTCATCGAGCACCATCAACGACACTCCGGTGTAGTCGTCGCCGGCGAGGATGGCCCGCTCTACCGGCGCCGCCCCTCGCCAGCGGGGCAGTAATGAGAAGTGAACGTTCACGAATCCCGCTTCGGTGGTATCCAGGAGTTCCCGCTTGAGAATTCGTCCGTAGGCGACCACCACGGCGACGTCGAGCTTTGCTTCGCTGAAGAGCCCCATCAATTCGGCGTGGCTTTGCGGCTGGAACACCGGAAGGCCCCACTCTGCGGCAGCCAGCTTGACGGCTGGAGCTTCCACGTTGCGGCCCCGACCCTTGGGACGATCAGGCTGAGTCACGACAAACTCGACAGCAGCCACCTCCATGAGCGCGGCAAGCGACGGCACCGCCGCTGCGGGGGTGCCCAGGAATGCCGCCCGTGTCAGGGGCCCTCGATCAGTCCGAGCTGTCGTTCTCTCATCTCCTTCAGTGCCTGCTTCCGTGTTCGCCTAGGAAGGCGCTCGAGGAGCAACATACCGTTGAGGTGGTCGATTTCGTGCTGCAGCACCCGGCCCATCAGCTCTTCGCCCTCGTAGGTGATCTCGTTCCCGTGAACGTCGAAACCGCGCGCCTTGCAATAGCCGGGTCGCTTGATCGGCCAGTAGTAGCCGGGCACAGAGAGACAGCCCTCATCGAACGTCCACGAACCAGAGAGCTCAACGACCTCCGGGTTGACCATGACGAAGGGACCCTCGCCGACATCGGCAACGAATATCGCCTTGGAGATTCCGATCTGGGGTGCTGCCAGCCCCACGCCCGGAGCCTCGTACATCGTCTCCAGCATGCCATCGACGAGTCGCTGCAGCGACTCCGCGTCATCGGTCACTTCGACCGCCTTGCTGCGGAGGACGGGATCACCAAACGTCCTGATTGGGTATATCGCCATAAAGGTCGTTTCTGGGATGAAGGCAGCTACTGCACCGGCCTGCGCTGGATCATACCTAGAACCTCAGAGATCAATAGGATCGGCATCGATGCGCACCGTGCTTCCACCATCGCGCCAGCGTTGCACCATCGGCCGTAGCAGTACCCGACTCTGCTGCAACGAATCCCCCTGCAGGAACCAGCGGGTGCGCCCTCCGCCTTCATCCGGCCCGTGAACCTGTACCTGGCCGGTGGCCAGGCTCTCGACATCAGCGGTCGCGGCGGTGGCATCCCCGCTGACCTCGATGGCCAGCAGTTCTGTGGACGGTGGGAGTCCATCGCGCTCTCTCTCCGCCGCCAAGCTGCGGAGGTAGTCGAGCGGATGACCGCCCCGCAGGGTGGCGAGAGCGCGGTGAGTCGGCTGACTGGTTTGAATGATGGCCCGGCGCCCCCGACCGCGCGCAACCGTCAACACCACTCTGGCCAGGATTCGAACTGCATCTTCCTCAGCTCGATAGTGAGGGGCCAGCAGCAGCGAGTCGGCGTCGACAGCAACTGACAACGCCGTCTCGGACACATATGGGAGGTCTCGCTCTGACCCGACTACGACCTGGCAATCCGAATCGATCTCGCCGACTCGATCCTCCCCGAGATACCGTCTCAGATCGTCCAGTGCCCGACCGAGACCGATCCCCAATGGCTCGAAGCGTTTGCCCTCGCACTGCGTACACGGACCCAGCGTGGAACCGCAGCGGCGACAGATGTCGCGGCGATCAGGCCCGGCCCCACACGCAGTGCAGCGACGGACTTCGCGGCAGCGCACGCATCGGAACGCTGGGGCGTAACCGCGACGGGAGACGAATACGAAGACTCGACCGTTTCTCCGAACCACACCGCGGATAGCGCGAACTACCTGCTCCCCGATGCCCCCGGTGCCGGGCGGATCATCGCGCCTGTCTATCAACTCGACCAGTGGCCACACCCTCCCTGCTGGTTCATCAACATCGGCGCCACGCATCAATGCATCGAGAGTCGGCACGGAACCGAGAAGGGCAAGCGAAGTCCGTTCGAGCAATGCCCGACGCCGCAAAACCTCCCTCACCTGCAGGGTTGGCGTCTGTTTCGCCTTCATGGCGCGGCGCCCCTCTTCGACAGCCACCCATAGCGATGGCCGACCTAGTGGCCACAGCGCTATCTCTGGTGTCCCCACCACGATCACGCCGCCACCCCCGTTGGCTCGCACCCATCGCGCCGTCGCTTCCTTGGCAGAAAGCGCGGACGACACGACCATGCATCGAGCGCCGAAACTCTCGGTCAGCGTGTCCTCGAGCCGGTTGGCCTCGTGAACCGTCGGCGCCACCACTGCGACATTGCGGCCTGCCGCAAGCACCTCGGCGGCCAATCCGGCGATCAGCGTACCGTGGCCACCCCCTCGCACCAGATACGTTGGCCGCAGATGCCGTCCCGCCGCTGCTTCGTGGGATAGCTTGGGAAATGGAGACGCTATTTGCGGTACAGAACCGGCGACGGGGGCGGCCGTACCTCGCGGCAGGTTGGGCGGGGCGGCTCGTCCGAGGAGTACCGACAGCGGCGCCACGTAGTGCAACGCGGCCCACCGCAGTAGCTGTAGCAGGTCCTCATCGAAGACCGGCGAGTCACCCGACACCGAGACAACCGGCTTGAGCTTCCCCACATCGCCCTCTCGCAACGAGACAACGTAACCCCGCACTCGCCTCGATCCGAGCGGCACGCGTACCAGCGATCCGATTCGTACGGTCAGGCCGTCGGGAACTGCATAGGAGAAACCATCGTCGACGCTGAACGTTGCCAGGTTCGGGACTACCTGCGCGATTCGAGTAGGTGTGGAGCTCACCCCGGCTTGCGGTCCTCGAGGATGCGATCCCACAGCCGGCGGGCTACTTCCCGCTTGCTGAGAAGGGGCCAGCGATCGGACTCACCCGAGGGCGCATAGACCGTGACTTCATTGGTGTCGGTGGCGAAACCAGAGCCTGCCCTGGTGACATCGTTACCTACGAGCAGGTCGACACCCTTTTCGGTTGCCTTGCGAAGCGCGCCCTCCATGGAGCCCGTCTCCGCAGCGAAGCCCACGAGGTACGGTCGATTCTCCATGGCGGCGATACCCGCCAGGATGTCCGGAGTCGGTTCGACGTCGATCACCGGTAGACCGTCTCCCCGCCGCAGCTTGATGTCCTCGGCTTGCCTCGGTCGAAAGTCGGCAACGGCGGCAGCCATGACGGCAAAGTCGACCTCTCCCGCTCGCTCCCACGTTGCGTCGGCCATTTGCTGGGCCGTCTCAACGCGAACGACCTCGATTGCCGCCCCACTGGGAGGCGCCGCAGTGGTGATCAGGGAAACCTGGGCACCACGCCGAGCGGCTTCACCGGCGATCGCATTGCCCATCTTCCCAGAGGAACGGTTGCCGATGTAGCGCACTGGATCGATCGGCTCGCGGGTACCACCGGCGGTGACCAGTACCGCATAGCCGTCCATGTCCCGCACGCTCGCTTCTGTGGAGGATCCGGAAAGAACTTCGGTGAGTGCCGTCAAGATATCCTCGGGCTCAACCATGCGGCCTGGTCCGCTATCGCCTCCTGCGAGCGCACCGCTGAGCGGACCGACGATCGTCACACCGTCGTCCAGGAGCGTCCTCACGTTGCGCTGCGTGGCCGGGTTCTCCCACATCTCGGTGTGCATTGCGGGAGCAACAACGAGGGGGGCCTCCGTAGCCAGAGCGGTTGCGATGAGCACATTGTCCGATAGCCCCGTGGCCAGCTTCGCCATCGTCGCGGCGGTCGCAGGTGCAATGACCATCGCATCGGCCCACTGACCGAGGTCGGTGTGAGGGCTGACCTCAGCTTCGTCCCAGAAACCGCCTACCGGATGGTGTCCGGTAACTGCCGCCAGCGTCTGTGCCCCCAGGAAATGAACGGCCGACTCGGTCATCACGGAGCGCACAGTCGCTCCCACCTCCACGAGGCGCCGCGCCAGATATGCGGCCTTGTATGCGGCCACCCCCCCGGAAACCCCGAGGACTATCCGGCGACCCGAGAGCATTTGCCTACTCCTCGGCGTCGATGACGACCTTGTCGTTGTCGATCTCTTCGAAAGCTATGGACAGCGGCTTGCGCGACATCGAGTGCACCTGGGGCGGCACATACCCGCCGAGGCCTTCGCCGAGCTGGTTGAAGTAGGCGTTGATCTGGCGGGCCCGCCGGGCGGCAAGGACGACCAGTGCAAAACGCGAGTTGGTCTTGGAGAGTACGCGTCCGATCGGTGGGTGGATCATCTTTGAGGGGTGCTCCTGGGTGGCTGAAGCGGCCGGTCAGCGACCGGCTGCTGCCGTCAGTATAGAGACGATCTCGTCGGCAACGACGTCAACCTCGTGGTTGGTGACGAGATGATCGAATTTGGCACCCGCCTCGGCAATCTGTTCCCGAGCGATGCCGAGTCTCCGCTCGATGTCTCGATCAGATGTGTCGCCTCTGCCCCGCAACCGTCGTTCGAGCTCCTCCATGCTCGGTGGGAGGAGAAACACCAGCAGCGCCTGCGGATAGGCATGCTTCACCTGGCCGGCCCCATCGTTCTCGATGTCCAGCAGCACGTGGTTGCCCTGGTCGAGCTGAGCGAGCACGGGCTGGCGCGGCGTGCCGTAGAGGTGCCCCGAGTACTCCGCCCACTCCAGAAAGCCCCCCTGCTCGACGCCGTGCTCGAAATGCTCCCTATCGACGAACACGTAATCAACACCGTCGCTCTCCCCGGGGCGCCGGTCGCGGGTAGTCCAGGACACAGAAAAATGAAAGTCCACCCGTTCAGTGAGGGCGTGCACCACGCTCGACTTGCCCACCCCCGAGGGGCCCGAGACGACGAGCAGAATGCCCCTTCCCACAGCTGCGGTCCGGGGCGGGCCTAAAAAGACGCCAGGAGATCGGCGCGCTGCCGGGGGGTGAGTCCACGCAGCCGCCGGTTCTCGGCGATCCTGAGGTCCTCGAGCAATCGGATCGTCTTGATCTTCCCCATGTGAGGCATCGACACGACCAATGCGCTGACCTTGATTCCGGCAACGAGATCGTCCTCCTCGGCCCGAGCAAAGACGTCTTCGAGCGTCAACGACCCCGTCTTGAGAAGCTGCTTGATCTCTGCACGCACCCGCCTCGCCTCGGCGGCGCGCGCCAGCGCAGCCGCGCGCTGTTCGTCGGTCATCTTGGGTGCCGGCATTCCACACTCCTCGCCTGCGGTTCACTGAACTCTATCAACGGTCTTCTACGCCTTGGGGTATCTCCAGCGAAGCCACTAGAGCAGCTGCTGCGGCCACCGGGTCGGATGCGCCCGTGATTGGACGCCCCACGACGAGCCAGTCTGCACCTCGCTCGATCGCTTGCTGAGGTGTCATCACCCTGGTTTGGTCTCCCTTTCCCGCTCCCTGTGGCCTCACGCCCGGGGTAACCCGCAACAACTCCGGCGCCACGGTGCCCACGACAGCCAGCTCCTGCGGAGAACAGACGATGCCCTCACAGCCCGCAGCGGCGGCGACCTTGGCCATCTTTGAAACGAGCTTTCCCGGCGTGTTCGCGATCCCAACGGCGGTCAGATCCGACTGGCCGATGCTGGTCAACACAGTTACGCCGAGGAGCCCGGCGTAGCCTCCAGATCCCTCGCTGAGTCCCTCCTGGGCCGCCCGCAGCATTGACTCGCCACCGGAAACGTGGGCGGTCACCCAGCGAACACCGAGCCGGCCCAGCCGGCGCGACGCCGCACCGACCTGGGTCGGGATGTCATGCAGCTTGGCATCAGCAAAGACGGGCTTTCCCAGGTCCACAAGCGCGGTGGCAACACCCGGTCCCGCTCCATGGAGTAGTCCCAACCCGACCTTGAACGCACCGACATGAGGGGTCACGGCCTTGGCCAGACGAACCGCTTCCTCCGCCGAGGAAAGATCCAACGCAACGATTATCGGCGACGAGGTCACCAAGGCTGCACAGCTCCGATCAACTCGGTGACATCCTCGATACGATGTCGCTGCAAGTACTTGGCGAGCTGTCGCATGATCCGCTCTCCGATCCGTGGGCTGGCGAAATGGGCGGTTCCGACTCCCACAGCCGAGGCCCCGGCAAGCAGGAACTCGACCACATCATCGCCACTGGCGACACCGCCCGTACCCACAATCGGTAAGTCCGGCACACTGCTGCTGACTTCCCATACGCACCGCAGCGCGATCGGCTTGATCGGACGCCCCGAGTAGCCGCCGACAACGCCGGACAGCAACGGACGCCGAGTCTCGATGTCGAATCCTGCTCCCCATACGGTGTTGCCGAGCACCACCCAGTCGGCTCCGGCTTCGGCCACAGCCGAGGCAATCGGGACGATTTCCTCCGTGTTGGGGCTGAGCTTGGCACCCAGAGGAAGGTCGGTTGCCTGCCGGACCGCGGCGACGACTCGAGCAGCTTCCTTCGCATTGAGCGCAAACATGCCGCCCCCTTCGAGGTTGGGGCACGACAGGTTCGCCTCGATTGCAGTGACACTCGTAGTGGAGAGCACCGCAGCCACCTCGCCGAACTCTTCCGGCGTGTGACCCACTGCGGACCCCCAGACATCGGTCCCCACGGAGCCGAGCTGCGGCCCGATCTCGTCCCGCCAAGCGCGGACGCCTGGATTCTGGATCCCGATTCCATTGAGCATGCCGTCACCGGTCGCGGCAAGCCGGGGCGGCTTGCGACCCGCCCACGGAGTCGGGCTCACCGACTTGGCAACTGCCGCTCCATACGCCTGGAGGTCTGCGACACCAGCGAAATCAACAACCGAGCCCACGGTGCCGCAAGCCGCTACCAGCGGCGTCCGCAGCGAGTATCCACCCAGCCGGGTGCCCAACTCCGTCAGGGTCTTCACCCCATGGCTCCAACCAGTTCCGCGAGTTCGCCGTTCCGCACCGTGAACCGGCCGCGGAAGACGGTGTGCCGCACCGCACCTTGCAGCTCTCGTCCCAGGTAGGGCGAGTTGCCGCTGCGGGACAGAGTCCGCGTTGTGTTGGCGGAAGCAGCGGGGTCGAAGACCACGAGATTGGCCGGTGCCCCGACTTCGAGGCGACCCTGATCGGCCAAGCCAGCGATGACGGCCGGGTTCTTCGACATGACCGAGAAGAACCGTGCCGGTCCCAACTCGACGACGGTGTTCACTACCGCGGCCGCCCACTCGAGGCCGGTTACGCCGAATGGCGAATCCTCCCACGGGTGGTCCTTCTCGTGGTCGGCATGCGGGGCGTGATCAGTCGCAACCACATCTATGGCTCCGTTACGGAGACCTTCGCGGAGCGCGTCGACATCACTCGGCTCCCGAAGTGGGGGCATCATCTTGTAGACCGGATTGGTGTCGCCGACGTCGGAGTGATCGAAGAAGAGGTGATGGGGAGTCGCCTCCGCAGTCACACGCAGTCCCTCTTTCTTGGCGGCGGCGATCATCGCAACACCCCCGGCGGTGCTCAGATGTTGGACGTGGTAGCGGACACCGGTCAATCGCACCAGACTCAGATCCCGCGCAATCACCGTCTCCTCGGCTTCGCGTGGCACCCCGGTCATACCGAGAAGTGACGAGATGTCTCCCTCGTGCATCTGACCACCGGCGGCGAGTCCGGCATCGATACAGTGCTGGGCGACGACCCCGTCCCGTTCCGCCAGGTACTCCATGGCACGGCGCAACAGCCCGGCATCGTCAACGCTGTCCCCGTCATCCGTGTAGAGCGTGACCCCGGCAGCCCAGAGCTCATCCAGATGTGCCAACTTCGCTCCGGCTCGACCTGCGCTGATACAGCCGCTCGGCACTACCTCGACCAAGCCCACTTCGGCACCTCGGTCGGCCACGTAGCGCGCCAGGTGGCCGCCATCGATCGCCGGATCAGTGTTGGGCATCGCCACGACTGCGGTGTAGCCGCCTGCCGCTGCGGCCCGCGATCCGGTGGCAATGTCCTCTTTCCACTCCTGGCCGGGCTCCCGTAGATGTGTGTGCACATCGACGAATCCCGGTCCGATCCACGTGCCCGCACAATCGATCGCCTCACCGCGAACCTGGAGACCCTGCCCAATCTCGGCAACCACACCGTCGGTCACTACAACGTCGCTCTTCTCAGCCGTGCCGTCGGTTGTTACGACGAGCGCATTCTGCAGTGTGAAATCACGCATCCTTGCTACCTCCGAGCAGCTGGAAGAGAACCGCCATGCGGACGGCGACCCCGTTGGTCACTTGCTCCAATACCTTGCACCGCGGATCATCCGCGACACCACCGTCGATCTCGATGCCGCGAATCATCGGCCCAGGATGGAGGACGATTGTGTCGGGTTTGAGCCGGTTGAAGCGGGCGGTGGTCATCCCGAAACGCTCGCGATACTCGGCAACCGAAGGGAACACCGAAGCTCCACCGCGTTCGGCTTGCACCCGCAACAGGTAGATGGCGTCGACTTCAGTAAGCACGTCGTCGAAACTGTTGCTGGCATTCACCGGCCATCCGGTCAGATTCGGGGGAAGCAGCGTCGGCGGCGCCACCAGAGTCACGTCGGCGCCCAGCGTACTGAACGCAAACACATCGGAGCGGGCGACCCTGGAGTGTCTGATGTCGCCAACAAGGGCGATGCGGAGCCCGTCGAGGCTTCCGAAGTGCTGGCGGAGAGTCAGCGAATCGAGCAGCGCTTGTGTCGGATGCTGATGGGCTCCATCTCCGCCGTTGACGACCGGCAGATCAGTCCACTCGGCGACCCGCCAAGCTGCCCCGGTCGATGTATGACGCACCACCATCAGGTCGGCTCCCATCGCCTTTACCGTCAGCACGGTGTCCTTGAGGCTCTCCCCCTTCTTCAGCGAAGAGGTCCCCGGCGAAAACGACAGCGTGTCGGCCGATAGTGCCTTGGCGGCACGCTCGAACGAGAGCTTGGTTCGAGTCGATGGCTCGAAGAACATCGTGGCGACGGTTTTGCCGCGTAGCGCAGGTACCTTCGGGATGGGTCGGTGCATGACCTCATAGAACTCATCGGCATCATCTAGCAGGCTCGTCAGGGTGGCTCGATCGACACCCTCCGTCGTGAGTAGGTGTTTCATGCAGCGCTCCCTTCTTCCTGCGGGCGCGGGCCCTCGATCCACACCCCATCTTCTCCGTCGGTTTCGGCTACCCGCACCGTGACGTGCTCATCACGCGCCGTAGGTAGGTTCTTGCCGACGAAGTCCGCTCTGATCGGCAGCTCCCTGTGACCCCGATCGACGATGACGGCTAGCTGCACAACCGCCGCCCGACCTAGATCGGCCAAGGCGTCCAGCGCAGCACGAATGGTCCTGCCGGTGTAGAGCACATCGTCGACGAGGACAATCGTCTTGCCATCGATCTGAGCCGGCACATCGGTAGGACCGAGCACTGTCCGGGGCCGCCTGTCGAGATCGTCGCGGTACATCCCGATATCCAGAATGCCGCTGGCAACCGAACGGTCTTCGATCTCCTCGAGTATCTCAACCAGGCGAGCTGCGAGGGGCCCGCCCCTGGTCCTAATCCCGACGACGATGATGTCCTCGGTCCCCCTGTTCCGCTCAACAACCTCATGAGCGATGCGCCGTAGCGCTCTACCCATGTCGCTCCCAGTCATCACCGCACGCATAGCACCCTCCTCGAGAGGGATGTCGTCCAAGGTGAAGACGGCGCGACAAACAACGATCGTTGCATCGTTTCTCCTTCCTTCCCGGCCTCACCGGACCGGACTTAAAGGTTGGTAGTT
>JASJEG010000015.1 GCA_030064765.1 Acidimicrobiia bacterium
TGGGTTGCCCGGCGGCCATGGGGTACCCACCACGACCTGTAAAGGCCCATGACGTGGTCGATGCGGAGCAACCCTGCTGCGGAGAGCTGATGACGGATCGCCTTGATGTAGGCGCGGTGCCCATCGATGCGTGAGAGGTGCGGAATTGGGGCAGGGAGACCCCAGTCCTGGCCACCGAGGAATAGCGAATCAGGGGGAGCTCCAACGCTGGCGGCCGCGTACAAGTCGGGTTGATCCCAGATGTCATAACCGTCGGGATGACACCCGATTGGCAGATCGAGGTAGAGGTACTGCTCCCGGGCCAGCAGCGTGTCGTTCAAGTCACGAAGCTGGTGTGCGGCCAGCCATTGTCCGGTCAGGTGGTAGAGCACCCTTTCCGGCCGGGAGGTCGGGTCTTGCGGCCAGGCGCGCCAGTTACGGCCGTGGTCGTCGCATTTCGCCCGGTATTCGGCGTAGCGAACCATCTCCGGGTTATCAGTTGCAAAGGCCTTGATCTGGTCCTGGATCTGAGGCATGTCCTTGATCTGCCGCGCGTAAGAAGCGATTGCGCGTCTGATCGACCCGCCCGCAACGTCGTAGTCCACCCACAGGGGATCCGTTTCGCTGTCCGGTAGGGTCCCGTCCCATCCGGGCGCCGCCCTCATGTCCACCAAGATCTCATTCCAGGCGCGGCGCGAGGCCGGAGCATAGGGTGACGGTTGGTCGGGGAAGGTGGCCACCAGCGGGAGCGTGCCGACCACCGAGGCACCGCTCACCAGAGCCATGTCGGCCAACTGCCGCAGGTGGCCGAAGTTGCCGATACCGGTGTCGTGTTGCCCCGATCGCATTGAGTACACGGGAGCCATCACTCCCAATTGCCGGTCGGGTGCAGCGTGGGCGCGTTCCGGCGCTGCGATCACGAGCGCAGTCTCCTCTCCAACCTTGAGTTGGTGATAACCGAGCGGCAACGTCTGGTCGACCACCAGGCCCCGCTCATCAACACGGACCGGCACCTCTGTGCCGTCCTCGGTCACCAGCGCAACCGTTCCGACGTTGGCTCCGACCGGCACGGTCGGCAAGACACCGTCCCACGCCACAACAACCGGCTCCATGGATCGGGGGTTTTCGGTCAGGTCGCGATGAGCTTCGGCGACCTGTCGCTCGGTATCGAGCGGCCGCTGCAAGAGCGCCGCTAGGACCGCGGTCAGATCCTCCTGCGGAACTTGCTGCGGGACATCCCAGACGTCCACCCATTCGGTGAGTACCCCGGCCGCTGCCGCCAGGTTCTCAATTGCGACTTCGATGGTGTTCCCTTTCTCAAGAACGGAGGTGCCGCATTATTGCTTGCAGAGACGCCTCGCCAAACATTGGTGTCTGCATGAGAGCGTGGTCCTGGGAGAATGGGCTCATGTGTGGACGGTTTGTGCAGGCGCATGACTCGGTGTTCTATGCCGACGCCTTTCATGTCGAGACCATCAGGACAGACGATCTCCCGGTTTCCTACAACGTGGCTCCGACGGACCAGGTCTACGCGGTTGCGGAGCATGACGGCGTGAGGATCCTGGGTTCGTTTCGCTGGGGACTGATCCCGTGGTGGGCAAAGGACAGGAAGATCGGAGCTCGCAACATCAACGCGCGAGCGGAGACGGTTGCAGACAAGCCGACTTTCCGGGAGCCGTTTGCCAAGCGACGATGCCTGATTCCCGCCGATGGGTTCTATGAGTGGCAACGTCTTCCCAAGGGCAAGCTTCCCCACTACATATACGCTGCCGATCGCCGGCCGCTCGCTCTTGCCGGTCTATGGTCGAGTTGGAAGGACCCCGACTCGGGAGATCGAGTCCTCACTTGCAGCATCATCACTGGTGAACCCAACCAATTGGTGGCGGGGATCCACGATCGGATGCCGGTCATTCTCCCCGAGGAGGATTGGTCGTTGTGGCTGGACCGGAGCGTCACCGATCCGGAGGAGCTTGCGTCACTGCTGACGGTTCATCCCCACGACCGCATGGCCGAGCACCCGGTCTCGACGTTGGTCAATAGCGTTGCCAACAACCTCCCGGAGTGCGTGCAGCCCTTGGAAACAGGCGCTGTCGAGCAGCAATAGCGAACACAGTCCGATTTCCGTCGCACCCTGACCTCAGTCAGAGCGTTCGGGCAGTTCCTCTACCTCTTCCTCTTCCAGGCGCCGCCTGAGACCACCGCCGCGTCTCTGGTAGATCGTGTCGCCGGGGGCAACTGCGAAGTGTTCGTCGATGGGTTCATCAGCCGGCGCCGCCTCCTCGCCATCGTCGGTGAGATCGATGGTGAGGCCGCCCTGCGTGAGGCGGACGACCTCGGGTTCGTCATTGGTAGCCGCAGTCTCGGCCGCTGCGTCCTCGAGTACCTCTTCGAGGGGTTCCGTCTCGAGCGAAAGCATGCTCGACATGATCTCTGTCTGTTCCAGAGTGGTTTCAGCGAGGTTGCGGAACTGGCCCTCGATTCCGGCTACGGCAGAGCGGAGCTGGCCGATTCGCTGCTCGAGCATCATATGTTCCCGGCGGGCACGACCGAGGATTGACCCGGCCTCGTGCCGTGCGTCCTCGATCATCTGGTCGGCTTGCAGCTGCGCAGTCCTCAACAGGGCGCTTGCCTCGGTCTTCTTGCCGGCCCGATACTCGTTGGTCTCACGTAGAACCCGGGACCGCAGCGCCTTGACCTCGGAGAGGGCCGACGTAATGAGCTCCTCGGCACGGGCATTGCGCCGCGACATCAGCTGGGCCGCTTCTGCCCGGGCCATTTCAACGATGTGGGCTGCCTGTTCCTCGGCGTCGGCCAACCTGGCGGCAGACTCCCGGCCGGCGCTCGCGAGCTTCTCCTCAGCCGCTGCCAGCGCTTCCTCCAGCGTTTCCTCGTCGGCTTGATCTGAGTCGCGGTCGCGCCTCACTATTTGCAGGTCAGCTACCGCCGGCGAACCATTCAGCAACGCCTCCTCGCGCTCTTCGTGTTTGCGCAGGGTGTCCACGAGGCGTGCTATCACCGCGTCAACCTCAGCCGGGTCGTACCCACGGCGCCGAGATACGAGGAAGTGGTGTCCCTCGAGGGCAGAGGAGTGAATCATCGTGGCCGCCTCCCTTACAGCGGATCGAGTATCCCAGAGCGCGAAAAGCGGTGCAAGTGGGGGTGCTTGATTTGGACGTGACTAGTCATTGCAAGAACAGGAGATCCACCCATAAGTTGGGCACGGTATGTGTCGATAAATATGGAGACGGGTGCGGGACGAGTGCTCTGCAGGAGAGGCTGTTGAGAGTTTCGGCGGAGGTGCGGTTCCACCCCCGCAGCGAAGATTGAGACGGTTGGCCGTTACTAGCGTCGTTGGTAATGGGTGATCCACCAATCGTTTCGAATCTGGAGAGGCCCGCCCGGTAGGCGGGCCTCGTCGCGTCGCCGTCAATATGTCGGTCACGCCGGCCCGTAGGCCCGGCAAGTTGCTCGGCCGCAGTCCGACCCATAGCCTTGGGCACCATGGAGCGGATCAGCGTGGAAATCCAGAAGGAGTGGCTGTCAGTCAACGACATCTGCGAATACATGGGAGTCTCTGCCTTCGTGGTGACTTCGCAACTCAGGGCAGGGGGGCTTCCCGGGGTCAAGTTCGGTAGAGAGTGGCGCGTGGCCCGGCAAGACTTCGAAGACTGGATCAACGAACAGAGGGGGCGGAGATCCGGATGAGCTCGTGGAAGGTCGTCCTCTGGAATGACCCCGTCAACCTCATGGACTATGTGGTCTGGGTCCTTCGCTCGGTCCTTGGCCAGAGCGACGAAGAGGCGCGGCGGATGATGTTGGTTGCCCACGAAGCCGGGCACGTCGTTGTCGATGTCAGGTCGCGTGAACAGGCGGAAATGCAGGCACTCCGCCTTCGGAATCACAGCCTCAGAGTGACGCTGGAGGCAGCGTGAGCCGGTTCAGAATCGAAGAGAGCAGGATCGTGGTCGAACTGGACCCGACGGAGTTGGAGATCATGTCGCGACTAGCGATGCTGCTGGCCGGCCAGGCGGCTGACCGCAACGATCCAGCGGCGGCCGCCGTTGATGCTCCGCTCTATCCCAAGGACCCTGCTGCGTCCCGTGAGTTCGAGCGGTTTGCGGCAAGGGAACGCGATCAGGCGAGGGCATCAGATCGTGAGCGGTTCGCCAAGGGGCTCGCCGAGATGAAGAGCAGTACCATCACCCTCGGCGAAGCAGATGCGGCCGCCTGGGCGCGAGTCCTTGCCGAAGCACGCGTTTCGCTTGCCGCACGGCATGGCTTGTTCGACCGGGGGCTCCCTGAGGACGGGTCCATCACAGCGGACACAGCGCTCATCGTGCTGCTCGGGCATGTGCAGAGCGATCTGGTGGCTGTGATGCTGGAAAGGATGAAGGAGGCAGATTGACTGAGCGCCCCTCACCAGAAGAGCCACAGGAACCGTCAGTCCGCAAGGCGCCGCGGGACCCTGCGGCAACACTCACCGCTGCCATGGTGGTCTACATATTCGTGAACCTCGCGTTTGCCCTTCCGCTGGTGATCTTCCCGGTGGCGTACTTCGACCTGATCGGTCTTCCCGACAACGTTGCCGACGAACTCGGCGGTCTGCGATGGGTTGGCGCTGTTCTCTTGGCCTGGTCGATCACTGCGATCCAGGTGCTGGCACGACCCGGGGGGAAGGCCGTATTCGTTACTACGGGCGCGATTCAGCTGACCTTTGGTGCGATCGCGTTCTTGTACTCGTGGTCAGTGCGCGAATACGGCTGGGACCTGTGGTACCAGATCCTTGGGTCCGTGATTTGGACCGGCGGCGCGGTCTACCTGTGGTGGGCGCGGATGAGTGGTCGTAAGGTCCTCAAGGGAGAACCCCCATCGTGAAGACAGCAGCGATCGTCCTCGCGGTGGACGACAGCCCGGGGTTCCCAGGCCCCAAGTATCTGAGCCAGTTTCGGGGAACAACGCTTATCGAGGCAGTCGTCGCCGAGGTACATGGGTGGCCGGTTGACACAGTGCTTGTCGTGCTGGGCGCAGCGGCGGACGAAATCCTGAAGCAGACCGACCTGGGGGACTCCTTGATAGTCATTGACCTGGAGCCGGATGGCGGTGCGGCCGCAGGTCTGCGGATAGGCATAGACACTCTCTACCGGCTCGATGAGTATGACACCGCAATCCTCATGCACGCCGACCAGCCTGGATCCAGCGCCGACGAAGTCGCCCGGATGCTCGAGCAGCACCGGGCAGGACATAGGCCGGCAGTCGTCCCCAAGTACCGCTACTCAACCGGTCATCCGGTGGTGGTAGGAGAGGTGATCTGGCCTCGCCTCATATCGACGGAAGGAACGACGAGCTTCGACCGGGTCTTGCAGGCGCATCCGGACTGGCTCGAAGAGGTGTGGTTCGACCGGCTGCCACCACGACGGGTCTCCAGCCCCGACGATCTGGAAGACCTCCCGAAAGTGCGATGATCTGTCACTTGGCATAGCCTGGGGCAAAATCGGTATCCTCTGCGCCGGTGTGATCGCGAGACGAGGGGCCGGTCACCCGCCGAGAAGAGTTGTGATCGGGAAGGACGGGTATGGCTTCGATCGACACGATCGAGGGGATCAGCCACAAGCAGGCGACGAGCCTCCGCAAAGCGAGGATCCGCACCGTAGAAGCGCTCCTCAAGAAAGGTGCGACGCGCAAGGGACGTCGCGAGATCGCCGCAAACACGAACCAGTCTGAAAAGCTGATCCTCGAATGGGTGAACCGAGCGGACCTGATGCGGGTCCGTGGCGTTGGTGAGGAGTACTCAGATCTATTGGAAGCCGCCGGCGTTGACACCGTCAAGGAACTGAGACGCCGCAACCCGGGCAATCTGCTGGCGTCGATGGTCGAGGTCAATACGAAGAAGCGTTTGGTGCGGCGGCTGCCGACCGAGGCGATGGTCGAGCGCTGGGTTGAACACGCCCGTAGCCTCGAGGTAGTCATCCAGCACTAACCACTCACAAGCGAAACCCCCGGCACTGTGTCGTGCCGGGGGTTTCTTCGTGGCCGGAGAAGTGAAGCAGGAAGGGAGGGAGAGCTTCGTCGGCTTGGAGCCGATCTCCTTCCCGGCCAGATCTCGTTACTTGCTGGCGCCCGCCTTCGCAGTCGTTTTCTTGGCTGCGGGCTTGGCAGCCGGCTTCTTCTCGGCCGGAGCTGCTTTAGCAGCCGTCTTCTTGGCAGCCGGCTTCTTGGCTGCGGGCTTGGCGGCCGGTTTCTTGGCTGCGGGCTTGGCAGCAGGCTTCTTCTCAGCCGGAGCTGCCTTCGCAGCGGGCTTCTTTGGCTCTTCCTCCGGCGCAAACGACTCGCGCCAATTGTTCAAGGTGTTCTCCAGCTGGTCGCGTAGCTGCTCGACACGATCCTGCACCTTGTCGATGTGCATGCGATGCTCGAGTTCCTCGACCATGTTTCGGTCGCGCAGCTGCTTGGTCAGCTTCTCGCCTTCGTCGACGTACTCGTCGTACTGGGTCTGAGCATCCTCAAACATCCTTGTGCTGAAGTCCTTGAGCTTGCGCCCAACCACAAACGGCGCACCCACGGCGGCGTAGGCCGTCCGCTGCACTGCCTTCTTCGATGTCTCGAAGTCCATGACTACTCCTCTATCTCTTGTGTCTCGTGGCTGATGAAGCTTTGGTAGACCTCAAGCAGCGCGGTCTTCTGTGTCTTTGTCAGGTACTCGTCGACTGCGATCGCCTCCGGCACGTCGCGCCGAGTGCCAACTTCGTCAAGCAAACCGGCCCGTTCGTAGAGCGTTTCCGCCGATATCGAGAGGGCTCGCGCCAGCGACTTGAGGATCTCGGCAGAGGGCTTCCGCAGCCCACGCTCGATCTGGCTCAGGTATGGATTGGAGATGCCGGCTGCCTCTGCGAGCTTGCGTAGAGACATGGCGCTGCGTTCCCGTTGCTGACGGATGTAGCTTCCGAGGTCCCCGATTTGCTTCATTGTTAGCACGATATCGCATAGTGCTAACATTTGCAAGCGCTAGCTGGGAGCTAGCAGGGCACCGGTTTTGTGATGGAAACTCGGCTCAGATTGCGGAACCGCGCTGCCGCAGCATCTCGTTGAGGTTGTGCTGAATCAGTCGACGGATGTCCTCAGTCCGTTCCAGCATTTCGAGAGGATCAGGGTCGGTTCCCGCATGGGACGGCGGGATCGGTTCGAGGAATCGAATGCGCCAGCGAATCGGCAGCGGGATGAGGTTGAGATACACCGCCATCTCCTCTACTCGTTGCGCCGGCCAAATCAGGCGGACGAGACGAGCCAGCAGCTGGGAGGAGAACAGGGCGGGGTGGACCTCGTCAGAGCCAACGATGGCGACCGGCACCACCGGTGCCGCATGGCGTTCAGCCATTGTCACGAACCCGCCGCGGCCAAACCTCTGCACGTGATAGGCCTGGGAGAAAGGCTTCTGGAAGGCGCGGACTCCCTCAGGGAAGACGCCGACCATGTGCCCCCGCTCCAAGAGGTAGGCCGCGTCCGCCCGTGATGCGTAGACCCCGCCGATCTTCCGATAGAAGTGTGACAGAGTCGGCGAGGCGTTGAAGATCTCGGTTCCCATTACCCGAGCCCGTCTCGGTATCGACATCTCGTTCAGGATCGAGAGGGTCAGCATGACGGCGTCGTAGGGAAGTGCCGCTCCGCCGTGGTTGGCGGCCAACAGCGCCGGACCCTGGTCCGGGAGATGCTCGATCCCTTCCACCTCGACGCGGAAGTAGTCGAAGTACAGATAGTTGACGATGTGCCAGAACATCTCTGCGACGGCCGGATCGAGCCCAATAGGGTCGATGTCATAGGAGGCCAGCCAGATGTGACGGAGAAGCTTTGGCCAAGTGTCAAAGCCGAGCCGCCCGGTCGCCGGAATAGCCAGGTCGGCGATATCAGTTCCGCCGTGCAGCGAGCACCGCTCCTGACCCTTTATCGCAGGTAGGCCGCAGGGGTGGCCTTCGACGCTTCGCCAGTTGCAGCTGCGGCCATGGTCGACAAAGGAATCGAGCCGGGCGGCCAGTGCCGCTTTCCGCCCCGCTGCGTCGTAGTCCTTGCCATCCGAGGTGGTCTTGGTGCGACGCGCACTCATCCGCACCGGTAGATCGGTTGCCGCGGATGCAGCCGAGATTGCGTCAATGAGGGCGGCTTTTGACATGCGCGAACGCCCCGGGATCTCGAGCTGCCTTGCAATCTCCAGCAGACGCTGTTTGGTCAACCCGGCCAGGTAGTCACTCATGGCTGAGTCGCTTGTTCCGGCAGGAGGCCATAGCCAGCCAGGACCGTCTGCCGGAGGTTCATGGCCGGCCTGAACTGGAGTTCGTCCGTCATCCGGCGCGTGTCGACTACCAGCCCGTGGTGGACCAGTTGCTTGATGTGGGTTGGCAAATGGAGGTTGGCTCGGCTCATCCCCTTGACCGCTATGTCGTAGGCCCGTCGCGGCATGGGCTGGGATACCCTATTGCCGAGCCGCAGAATTCGCGACAAATACTGCTGCCCCGCCGCCGCCACGTTGAACACCCCATGCACTGGTTGGCTCACTGCATGCTGCAGCGCGGAGACCGCATCACGCTCCGAGATGAGCTGCATGCGCGGGTCATAACCGATTCGGGTCGGCACCAACGGCAGGCGCAGATAGCGGCTGAGCGGGTTGTTGACTTCGCTGCCGAAGATGGGCGCAAAGCGCAGCACTGTGAAGCGGACATCGGTCCGGCGCGCCGCGGTCGTCGCGATGTACTCCTCCACGGCTCGCAGATCGCGGGCGTAGCGCCCCACCGTGCGCTCGAGGCTTGCGTTCTCGCTGACGACCGATGGATTGCGCGGTCCCATGCCGTACACGCAGACGTCCGATTTGACCACCACGTGTTCGATCGAGGCGGAGCGGCGGATCGCGCCGAAGAGAGCTTGTGCGCCGACGACCGCCTCTTCGTGGGCGCGGCGTCCTCCCAAGATCGGTGAGCGATCGACTGTTTGCAGATGAACCACCGCCGTCGGCTTCATGTCCAGCACGAAGTGGGCGAAGTCAGGCTGGTCCAGTTCAAAGTCATACAAATCCGAAGCGAACTCGACGCGTGGTTCCAACTCATCGATGGCAATCACCTCGACGGCGGGCTCGCGCTCGAGGCTCCGGATGAGGTGGCCGCCGGTCCACGTAGCTGCGCCACTGACAAGGATTCGCCGCATATCCACCCAACATTACCTAGTGCCCCAAACGCACCCTCTCTCCGGGCGTCCTACCATGACCGCCTAGTTCGGAGCGTTCCAATGAAATCCACAAGAGGGGATGAGTCCTTGATCATCGTGATGGCGGGCAGCGCCACTCCCGAGGATGTCGCGCACGTGATCGAGCGTCTCGAGTCGATCGGGGCCGAGGCACATGTTTCGGAAGGCAAGCATCGAACCGTGATCGGTGCCGTAGGCGATCGCGCCTCTATCCAGCAGCTGCCGTGGGAGGCGTTCTCCGGCGTGGAGCGGGCCGTCCCTGTCCTCAAACCATTCAAGTTCGTCAGCCGCGACTTCCAGGTCGAGGACACCGTGGTCGACGTCGGTGGCGTTCTCGTCGGTGGAGGCAACTTTGCGCCGATTGCCGGCCCATGCGCCGTGGAATCGCGCGATCAACTCTTCGCATCTGCGGAAGCCGTCGCCAAAGCTGGGGCCACCATCCTGCGCGGCGATGCCTTCAAGCCACGCACCTCGCCGTATTCGTTCCAGGGGCTAGCGGAAAAGGGCTTGGAGCTACTTGCGGAAGCCAGGGAAGAGTTCGCAATGCCCTTCGTTGCCGAAGCGGTTGATCCGCGTGATGTCGATCTGGTCAGTTCGTATGCGGATCTGATCCGGGTCGGCACCCGCAACATGGCCAACTTCACCTTGCTCTCGGAGCTGGGCAAGCAGGAGAAACCGGTGATGCTGAAACGCGGACTCACCGCAACGATCGAGGAGTGGTTGAACGCTGCCGAGTACATCTACAAGGAAGGCAACCACCACGTCATCATGTGTGAGCGCGGGATCCGCACCTTCGAGAATTCGACCCGCAACACGCTAGATATCTCAGCGGTCCCGGTCGTCAAGGAGCTGTCACACCTCCCGATCATCGTCGACCCGTCCCACTCCGGTGGGAGACGGAGTCTGGTGCCAGCCCTTACCCGGACTGCGGTCGCCGCCGGCGCTGACGGATTCATGGTCGACGTGCATCCGGCCCCGGAGACGGCTCTGGTCGATGGCCCACAGGCGATCCTGCCGTCGGAGTTTGCGGATCTGATGAGCCAGGTCCACGCCATGCTCGCGGTCATGGAATCCTTCGGCTAGTGCCGCGTCACGCTGCGATATCCGGGACCGGCCTCATCGGGGCGTCCATCGGTCTGGGCCTGGTCCGAGACGGCTGGACGGTGCAGGGGTGGGATCCTTTACCAACGGTGCTCGATGCGGCACTCGAGCTCGGGGCGATCGCAACCCAGGCGGCTTCCTTCGATGAGCTCGTAGCGAGCGGTGCCGATTTGGTCATCCTTGCCGGGCCCCCTGCAGCCGTCGTCGAGCAGGTTGCGACTCTCGAAACCGGCGCCTTGGTCATTGACGTTGCTGGAGTGAAGCGGGCTGTGATCACGGCAGCGCGTCCGCGGCGCTTCGTTGGGACCCACCCCATGGCCGGGCGAGAAGTGACCGGCCCGAAGGGCGCCTCCCCGTCACTGTTTCGCGGTGCTGCCTGGGTCGTCGTCGAGGATGGTGCCGCCGCTGCTGATCTCGATGCAGTGGAGGGGATTCTGCGCGGGCTTGGTGCGGAACCAGTTCGGATGACGGCAAGCGAGCACGATGCGGCAGTCGCCATGATCAGCCACCTGCCCCAGGTGCTGGCGGCCGCTCTCGCCAACGAGGCGGCAGATCGCACCAGGGCGCTCGATCTCGCTGCCGGAAGCTTCCGCGATTTGACTCGGGTCGCTGCGTCGGATCCGACCCTGTGGGTCGATCTCCTCGACAAGAACGCCGCAGAGGTCAATGCTGCGATTGCCGATCTCCAGGACAGGTTGAGCATCGTGGCTGAGGCGCTCAACACGGGCAGCACGGAGGCAATTCGCGAGTTCCTCGGCCGCGGCCAAGCGGTGCGGCGCAGCTTGGCTCCTCCTGTGGTTGCAATTCGGGTGGCGCTCGCCGACGAGCCGGGCGAATTGGCCAGGGTCGGGCGGGCCTTCGGCGCTTCATCTGTAGACGTGCGCGACCTGCAGCTGCGTCATGCTCCCCACGGTGGTGGCGGTGTCCTCACGGTGTCCGTGCACCCCGGCGAAGCAGAGGCCTTGCGCACCGCCCTCGAAGATGAAGGGCTGCTCGTCGTCGAATAGTCGCCTCAGCCATTCGCCAAACTCAGCTGATTGCCACCGGTACCGACTGGTATCCGTGGATGGTAAAGGCCTGCTCACGGACCGGGTCTGCGGTCAATTGCATGTCTGGGCACGATTCGACGAGGGCCGCCAAGGCGACGTCCAGTTCGAGCCGGGCCAGCGGCGCGCCCAGACAGTGATGGGTTCCACCGCCGAAGCCGATGTGATGTGTGGCGTTCCGATCGACCTGGAATTCGTCGGGTTCCTCGAATGCAGCCGGGTCGCGATTGGCCGAACCGAACAGCATCCCGATCTTCTCGCCAAAGCGAAACTGGCGATTTGCGATCTCGACATCGTCGGTGAGAACCCATCGTTCGAAGAGCTGCAGCGGCGCATCCCACCGGATCATCTCTTCCACCGCAACTGCAGTAGACACTGCGCCGCTAACTAGTTGATTCCATTGATCGCGGTTCCTCAGTAGAGGTACGACCCCGTTGCCGAGGGTGTTGACGGTTGCCTCGTGTCCCGCGTTGAGCAGCACGATCACGGTCGACACGATCTCCTCATCGGTGAGCCGCTCGCCGTCGACCTCTGCGTGGACCAGGTCACCGATGAGCCCGCCACGCGGCGCGCTGCGATGGTGGTCGATGGTTTCCCTGACGAAGTCGTCGAAGGCGCCGGCCGCATCTGCCGCAGCCTGTGCCTGCTCGTCGCTGGTGTTCAGCTCATACATCTTCACCATCTGGTGCGACCAGTCGAGCAACTCACGGTGATCGGTATGGCCGACTCCGAGCAGCTCCGTAATGATGCCTATCGAGTAGGGCTGGGCGAAGTCGGAGAGCAGATCGATGTTGCCCCTTTCCCTTCCTGCCGCGACGAGCCGGTTGGCGAGTTCTCGAGCGGGCCGCCGCATGGCCTCGACGGCACGGACCGTGAAAGCCTTGGAGATGAGGCGTCGCAAGCGAGTGTGGTCAGGCGGCTCCAGTTCGAGCAGTGAGTAGCGCTCCACCTGCCAGAACGGTGCCCAGCGCGGGTCTGGCGGCGTTGCACCAATCTCCTCTGCCGTGGCGACATGGTCATAGACGCGGCCGAGGCGGCGGTCGCGCAAACAGGCGCGCACGTGCTCGTAGCGCGTGATCAGCCAAAGGTCCGAAGCGTCGTCGTAGTGCAGCGGCGAGGCTGCGCGCATCGCGTTGAGCACCGGATAGGGATCTCGGAGAAACGCTGCGTCTTTTAGGTCGAGCGCCGGCATATACCGACAATACCGCTACTGTCGAGGAGGTAGGTGTGGGGACCCTGGCGGTCCCCACACCATTATCGACGCACTGGCCGACTGGGCAATCGGCCGCTGGGAAGAAGGCGGCGTCGATAGCTTGGACTGCTGGCTTCTTCGCGATTCACCTTCTGTTCGCTGCCGATCTGGCCGATGGATTCCCCCAATTTGTCCGACCATCCTTGGTCTAACCTGCGACATTCCCAATGGCTTCTGTCTCCTCCACCCATCCAGACTTCCTCCACGCTCTGCAGGATCGTGTGGTTGTCTTCGACGGCGCGGCCGGTACGAGTCTGCAGCGTGCTGGGCTGGGGGCCGACGACTTCGGGGGTCCCGACCTCGAAGGCTGCAACGAGATGCTCAACATCACTCGCCCTGATGTCATTGCAGCAATGCACGACTCCTTCCTGGCCGTTGGCGTCGATGTCGTTGAGACCAACACGTTTGGCGCATTCGCCGTGCCGCTTGCTGAGTACGGCATCGCCGATCGGGCGTACGAGCTGAACCGGAGGGCGGCAGAGCTGGCGCACGGCGTGGCGCGCGACCATTCAAGCCCGGACCATCCTCGCTGGGTGGCCGGCTCGATCGGCCCCGGTACGAAGCTGCCATCGTTGGGACAGATCCACTTTCGAGAACTGTTGGCCGCCTATGAGGTCCAGGCAAGCGGCCTCATCGACGGTGGCTGCGATTTGCTGATCATCGAGACGATGTACGACCTGTTGACTCTCAAGGCTGCGGTCGCCGGTAGCAGGAAGGCGATGCAGGCAGCCGGCCGGGCGCTGCCACTGCAGGTTCAGGTCACGATCGAGACCTCCGGCCGGATGCTCCCGGGCACGGAGATCGGGGCGGCGCTTGCCGCCATCGCTCCTCTACGGGTCGATGCCATTGGGCTCAACTGCGCCACGGGACCTGAAGAGATGGACGAGCACCTGCGTTACCTGGCGCGTCACTCCCCGGTTGCGGTCTCGGCGATTCCCAATGCGGGTTTGCCGGCCGTTGTCGATGGGGACATGCATTACGACCTGACACCGGCGGCGCTGGCGGAACACCATGCCAGGTTCATCACCGAACTCGGGGTCAACATCGTTGGCGGTTGCTGTGGCACCACGCCAGAGCACCTCGCGGCAGTTGTTCAGAGGTGTCGCAAGCTGACCCCGGCACAGCGATCTCCTGTCGCCGAAGTCGGGGCGTCTTCGACATACAGCTTCGTACCGTTCGAGCAGGACACGTCATTCCTCATCGTTGGGGAGCGGACCAACGCAAACGGATCGAAGAAGTTTCGTGAGGCGATGTTGGCCGAGGATTGGGACACCTGTCTCGAGGTTGCTCGCGGCCAGGTCGCGGAATCGGCTCATCTGGTCGACCTCTGCGTGGACTACGTCGGCCGCGATGGTGTAGCAGACATGGAAGAGCTGGCGGGTCGCTTCTCCACCCAGGTCCCGGTGCCGCTGGTGCTCGACAGCACCGAGCCAGACGTCATGCGCGCAGGCTTGGAGCTGATCGGAGGGCGGTCAGTCCTCAACTCAGCCAACCTCGAAGAGGGCGAAGAGGAGGGCTCCCGATTCGACAGCGTAATGAGGCTCGCTCGCGAGCACGGGGCTGCCGTGATCTGTCTGTTGATCGACGAGGACGGCCAGGCCCGCGACCTGGAATGGAAGATGCGGGTAGCGCATCGGATCTACGACCTCGCGGTGAACCGCTACGGCCTCGATCCCTCAGACCTGATGTTCGACCCGCTGACATTCCCGCTGACCACCGGCGATCCAGATCTGCGCCGCGACGCTATTGCAACCATCGAGGCAGTCGAGCGGATCAAAGCGGAGCTTCCGGGGGTGCACACCATCCTCGGCGTCTCCAACGTTTCCTTCGGGCTGAAGCCGGCTGCCCGGCACGTGTTGACCTCGATGTTCCTCCACGAGTGCGTCGCCAATGGGCTCGACGCCGCCATCATTCATGCCGGCCGTATCGTGCCGCTCAACCAGATTGGCGAGCAGCACCGCCGTATCTGTTTGGATCTCATCTACGACCGGGGTAACGCCGACTACGACCCACTTACGACGCTCATTGAGGAGTTCACGGGAGTCACTGTCGACCGGGCAGCGGCGCTGGATCACAGTGACTGGCCGGTCGAGCGGAGGCTCAGCCAGCGAGTCATCGACGGGAACATGACCGGGCTGGAGGATGACCTGGCAGAGGCATTGGCCGGCGGTACAAGCCCTCTCGACATCATCAACGGGACCTTGCTCGACGGCATGAAGGTCGTCGGCGATCTCTTCGGATCCGGCGAAATGCAGCTGCCGTTTGTCCTCCGCAGTGCCGAGACCATGAAGAAGGCGGTGGCGTACCTCGAGCCGCACCTGGAGCGTGGCTCCACGGAACACCGTGGCTCGATTGTGCTGGCAACGGTACGAGGCGACGTGCATGACATCGGGAAGAACCTCGTTGACATCATCCTCAGCAACAACGGTTTCGACGTGCACAATCTCGGTATCAAGGTCGGCATCGCAGAGATCATCGATGCCTACGAGAAGCAAGACGCTGACGCGATCGGCATGAGCGGTCTCCTGGTCAAGAGCACACTGGTGATGCGCGACAACCTCGAAGAGCTCAGCCGGCGCGGGCTCGCCGATGTGCCGGTGCTACTCGGCGGCGCAGCGCTCACCCGAAGTTATGTTGAACGCGACTTGCGCCAGGTGTATCCCGGCCCGCTGTTCTATGGGAAGGACGCGTTTGCGGGTTTGGATGTGATGGAGCAAATCGAGGCCGGGGGGGCCACGATCGATCCGTCATTTGGGCGCGTTGAATCGCGACGGTTGCCCTCTGTTGGTCGCAGCGGATCCGACGAAACGGCGCCGGGGCCAGCTAGGTCTCCCGAAGTGGAGACGGACAACACTGTCTTCGAACCACCGTTTCTCGGATCACGCATCGTCAAGGGCATCCCACTCGATGACATCGCCGCCTATGTCAACGAGACTGCGCTCTTCCGCAATCAGTGGCAGTTCCGTCCGGAGGAGCGGGAGAGCGATGCCGAATTCAAGGACCGCCTTCGCAATGTCTTTCGCGAGCAGCTGGCGGTCGCCCGGGAGCAGGATTTACTGGTGCCCCAGGTCGCCTACGGCTACTTCGCAGCCAACGGTGACGGAAACGACCTGGTGGTCTGGGCCGACGAGTCGCGTCGCCGCGAGCTAGCCCGCTTCGGTTTTCCCCGCCAGCGCAACGAGCCTTGGTTGTGCATCGCCGACTTCTTCAGGCCGCTCGGCACCGATGAATTCGACTATGCCGCGTTTCACATAGTGACCATGGGGGAGCGGCTATCGCAGCGGACTGCAGAGCTCTTCGCTGCAGATCGGTACCAGGACTATTTGCTGCTGCACGGCCTCGGTGTAGAGATGGCCGAGGCGCTGGCGGAGTATTGGCATCGCCGTATTCGTGTCGAGTGGGGCTTTGTCGATGAGGACGGGCCCACCCTGCGTGGCTTGTTCCGCCAGCAGTACCGCGGGGGACGGTACTCGTGGGGCTATCCGGCTTGCCCGGACTTGGAAGACAACGTGAAGGTAGCCGGGCTACTGGGTGCGGACCGCATCGGGCTTCGGGTCGGCGAGGACACCGGATATCAGTTCCAACCGGAGCAGACCACGTCGGCCCTAATCTGCCACCACCCGAGGGCCAAATACTTCATTGCGAGGAGAGACTGATGTTGACGGCATCTCAGGAGTGGGCCGACATAGTCGAAGTCAACCCGCCACCACTTCCCAACGCACGTCATCTCATGCTCGATCACGCCTGGAAGCGGGTTCTCATCACCGACAACGCTTTTGGCAAGATTCGCGTCTCCCCCTATGCGTTTGCGGCCCGGATCACCCACGATGTCCCGTCGGTGACGCCGACCGTTGTCGTTTCGACCCGCGATCGCAACATCTTGGCGATCGAGAGCGAAGTGCGAGGTGCACTCGGCAACGGCGTGCAGTCGTTCCTGGTGGTTGTCGGTGATACCCGGCCGCAAGTGGAACACATGGCGCACCACTACGAGATCGTCGAACACCTGCGGGCGCTACAGAGTCATCTCCCTCTGTTCGAGGCGGGCATGACTACACGTTTCCGGGAGTGGCAGTACCGGCGTCGGATCGATGCTGGAGCTGAATTCTTCGTGAGCGGCCCGATCCTCGACCCGGCCACGGTGGAGTCGAGCATGGACCGGCTCAAGCGCGACCCGGCCGACCCTCCCATCTATTTGATGGTGATTCCTCCGTTCAGCCTGTCATGGATAGACCGGATGGAATCCGTGGGCAGCGTTGCCGCAACCGATGAGTTGCGAGCCGAGGCCGTTGACGGGATGAGCCGGGAAAGGGCCTGGGAGCTGTCTTTGCAGACGGCCGCCAACGCACAAGATGTCGGTTTCGCCGGTGTCATCCTGACCGGGCTCAAGTTTGACACCGTTGTCGACGAGGCCGCCGGAGTGTGGCGCAGCGCCCGGCCGATGTAAACGCGTCCCGCTAGTCCTCGCCCCCTCCCCTCGCAAGCCGGGCGGCTTGCTCGACCCTCCCTCCAGGGGAGGGTTGTCGTCCGCTAATCCTCGAGCAGGCGCAGAATCGTCTCGCTGGCTACCAAGATGCCGGTTTCGATCGCTGATTCGTCGATGTCGAAGGTGGCCGAGTGCAGATCCACGGGGCGGTCGGGGAGGGCTGCCCCCAACCGGATCAGCGCTCCGGGAACATCCTCGAGAAACCAGGCGAAGTCCTCGGCACCGAGGCTCTGGTGGGTGTGCCGAATGTTGTCGGCGCCGAGCGCGGCTTCAGCCGCACTCTCGACCCGGCGGATTACCGAGGCGTCATTGACCACTGGGGGAGATCCCGGCATGTACTCCACCTCGGCGGTGGCCCCCAGCGGGCCCGCCATGTCGGCCACGAGCGACTCGATGCGTTTCGGCATCTCACGCCATAGGTCGAGATCGAATAGCCGGACCGTGCCCTGCAGTTCTGCATGGGTTGGAATGACATTGGCTGCCGTGCCTCCCTGCATGCTTCCGAACACAACGACCACGGCTTCCCGAGGATCGATGTCGTGTCGGATCAGCTGAGGGAGGTCGGTGATGATCCGCGCCGCCACATAGAGCAGGTTCACCGTCTGGTGCGGGCGCGAGGTATGGCCGCCGGGGCCGGACAACCTGATGATGAATCGATCTGACGCGCCGGTTATGCCGCCGGTGCGAATGCCAACCTTCCCCGCTTCGAGTGACGGGTCGACGTGGAAGGCGGTGATTGCCCGCAGTCCCCGGGTTACTCCGTCATCCCGCATTGCCTGCGCCCCGCCCGGGATGATCTCCTCGGCGGGTTGGAAGAGAAAGCGCGCTTCGCCCTGGAAGTTGGCGTACTGCTGCAGGACCCAGGCGGTGCCGAGCGCGATTGCCGCATGGACGTCGTGTCCGCAGGCGTGCATTACACCCGGCACTATGGATGCGTACGACGGCGTTGCCTCCTCTGCGATCGGAAGTGCATCGAGGTCGGCCCGAAACCCCACCGCACGGTGGCCGCTGCCAACACTGGCAACCAGCCCGGTCCCCTCAGGGCGGACTGTGGGTTTGATGTCCCACTCCATCAACCGTTCAGCAACCTTGCGGGTGGTGCGGTGCTCCATCCAGCCAATTTCAGGGTTGCGGTGAATGTCGCGGCGCACCTCGATCATGTCGGGCGCAATCTCGGCGGCGAGGCGCGTCAGCGTACGGATTCGGTCGGGCATGCCGGAATTGTAGTTACGGCGCCTCGGCTCTGCGCCTGCCGGACCCATTGCGGGTTGCCGACACCGCTGCGCCACCTCAACTAACTTGTCGGCAGACGCAGCCGGGGAGGTGTTGTCCGTGATCGAGCGACCTGCTTTTACGATCGGTATCGAGGAGGAGTACCTGATCGTCGACCTCGAAAGCCGCGAGCTGGTGCAGGATCTTCCCGATGGGCTCATGACCGCCCTCGAGGAGCTCCTCGAGGGCCAGGTCAGCCCCGAGTTCCTGCGATCCCAGGTCGAGATCGGTACCAGGGTCTGTCGGAACGTCCAGGAAGCCCGCGACGAGCTCAAGTACTTGCGGCGCACCGTTGCCGACGTCGCCAATGAGTATGGGTTGGCTCCAATTGCGGCGTCGACGCACCCGTCGGCTGATTGGTACGAACAGCGCCACACCGACAAGCCCCGCTACAACATCCTGGCCAAGGCGCTTGGAGGTGTGATCCGGCGCTTGCTGATCTGCGGCATGCACGTACACGTCGGGATCGAGGATCCCGATACGAGGGTCGACTTGATGAACCAGGTGCTCTACTTCGTTCCGCATATGCTGGCGTTGTCGACCTCGTCCCCGTTCTGGAATGGTGATGAGACCGGTCTGAAGAGCTATCGCACCTCGGTTTGGCAGGCGGTGCCCCGCACCGGAATGCCGGACGAATTCGAGTCGTGGGCCGAGTACGAGCGTCACGTCGATGTCCTGGTCGGGGCCGGTGTGATCGAGGACGCCACCAAGCTGTGGTGGGATCTGCGACCCAGTGCCCGCTACCCGACGCTCGAGCTGCGCAGCAATGACATCTGCACGAATCTCGATGACACCATGGCGATCGCCGCCATGTACATGTGCCTGCTGTCGATGCTCTATCGAAGGCGAGTGCAGAACCAGAGGTGGCGAATCTACAGCCGGATGCTGATCGAAGAGAACGTATGGCGGGCGCAGCGCTACGGCATCTCCGGCGAGTTGATCGACTTCGGCAAAGGGGAGCTGGTGCCGTATCCCCAGCTTCTCGAGGAGATATTCCAACTGGTGAAGAAGGATGCCAAGCTGCTCGACTGCAAGGAGGAGCTGCACCACGCCCGCAAGATCGTCGAGCGAGGTACCAGCGCGGACTCGCAGCTCAGTATCTATCACACGGCCATCGAGGCCGGGGCGACCGAGGACGAAGCCCTGGTGCAGGTGGTCGACTGGTTGGTCGCCGAGACCGTCAGCGGGGTTTAGCCAGTAACCTGCCGCCATGTCTTCGATGCGGATTGCCGGTGCCCAAGTCAACCTCGTTGTAGGCGACATCGACGGCAACTTGCGGGTGATACTCGAGGCGATGGAGCGTGCCGAGGAAGCGGAGGCCGACGTCCTGCTGCTGCCCGAGCTGGCCATCACGGGCTACCCGCCTGAGGACCTGCTGCTGCGGCGTTCCTTCGTCGACCAGAACATCGAGGCGCTGCGTCAAGTAGCGCAGGCTTCCGAGAGCACGGCGGTCGTGGTCGGGTTCGTTGACCGGGTTGACGGCGACCGACACAAGGATGATTCGGTCGAGCGAGGTTTGGCCAACGCAGCGGCGGTTCTTGCCGACGGCGCAATCCGCGGGATCTATCACAAGGTGCTTCTACCCAACTACGGGGTGTTCGACGAAGCGCGCTACTTCGCTCCCGGCCGGATGCCGGAGAAGCTCTGGGGCATCGGCGGTTTCGTCGCCGGCGTATCGATCTGCGAAGACATCTGGTCGGCTGATGGCCCCCCAGCGCAACAGGCGGAAGCCGGCGCCAAGGTACTTCTCAATATCAACGGGTCGCCGTATCACGTCGGCAAGGGAGTAGATCGGGCTGCACTGCTCGCCGGGGAGGCGCAGCGCTCCGGGGCGGCTGTCGTGTACGTCAACATGGTCGGCGGCCAAGACGAGCTGGTGTTTGACGGCGATTCGATGATCTTCGATCGCACCGGCCAGCTCGTGTATCGCGCGGCCCAGTTCGACCAGGAGCACTTCGTTGTCGATGTCCCGGTGAGCGGCGAGTGGCACGAGGGGGGATTGGTCACGGTATCCGCTGGACGATCCCGGAGGGAGGAGACGCCGCGCGTTCCCGAGATTCGGTCCCGCCTCGACGAAGACGCCGAGATCTATGCGGCGCTGGTTGCCGGTCTGCGGGACTATGTCCGCAAGAACGGGTTCCGCGATGTCGTCATCGGGCTCTCCGGGGGAATCGATTCAGCCCTGACCGCGGCGATCGCAGTTGATGCGCTCGGCCCGGATGCGGTTCGCGGAATCACCATGCCGACCCGGTTCAGCTCCACAGGGTCGGTGAATCACTCGATCGAGCTGGCCGAGAACCTGGGGTGTCGCATCGACGAGATTCCGATCGAGAGCATCTTCGAGGAGTTCTCTGGAGCGTTGGAACCGGTATTTGCCGGTACCGAATTCGACGTCGCCGAGGAGAACCTGCAGGCGCGGATTCGGGGCGCCATCTTGATGGCGGTGTCCAACAAGTTCGGCGGCATGGTCGTAGCCACCGGCAACAAGTCGGAGCTGGCCGTGGGCTACGCCACCCTCTACGGGGACATGGCCGGTGGTTATGCGGTGCTCAAGGATGTGTTCAAGACCGTGGTCTACCGGTTGGCCCGCTGGCGCAACCGGGACGGCGAGGTGATTCCGCGGGCCATCATCGATAAACCGCCGTCGGCAGAGCTGCGGCCCGACCAGAAGGACACGGATTCGTTGCCGGAGTACGACCTGCTGGACCAGGTATTGCGCCGTTACATCGAACTCGACGAGGCGCCGGATGTCATCGTCGCCGAGGGCTTCGACCGGGAAATCGTCCTGCGGGTGGCCCGGATGGTGGACCGCAACGAGTACAAGCGACGGCAGGCTGCTCCTGGGGTGCGGATCACGCAGAAGGCTTTTGGGAAGGATCGGCGACTCCCGATCACCAATCGGTTCAAGGATTGACCCCACCGTTCCTGTCACAGTCAAGTGGCATGGTGGCGGTATGGACCAGTTCACCTTTGCCGACGAGACACTCTTCCAAATCGACGCCGCTATCGCCCGGAACGGCTTCTACCCCAGCGCCGTCTTGGACGATCCCTCCTGGCTATACACCGTGGGCTTGCTCAGCACGTGGTCGCATCCCGAGTTGATCGTCTTTGGCCTCCACCCTCACGATGCCTATGGAGGCATCACAGCAGTCGTAGATGAAATCCGGTCGGGCGCAGTCCGCCCAGTGGGCCGTGACGAGCCCTTTGACATCCAAGGTGTTGGCTCGTGCCTGATCCCCGTACTCGAGGACTACTGGAAGTACCCGTGTGACTACCTGATCGGTGCCAGTCACTACTACGGAGCCACGGGTGCCACCCTCGACCGGCGGGCACTACAACTCGTCTGGGCGGATGAAGCAGGGCGGTTCCCCTGGGACGAGTCGTTCCGCGTTGACCTCGCCGGCCGGCAGCCACTGCTGGATCGCCCCGGTGGGTTCAGCGAGGAACCGTGGACGGATCGCTGTACCCGGCTCTAGCCGGCTAGATCGATACCGGTTGATCGGGGACGACGCGGCGCCACTGCAGTATCGATCGACTCTTGCGG
>JASJEG010000164.1 GCA_030064765.1 Acidimicrobiia bacterium
GACCCTTACGACGTGCTTCTGATCGGGCACGACGGCGAAGCGACCGTCTTCCAGTCGTATCGATAAGAACCCTGTCCCAGGATACAGCCAACTCCATAAGCTGCGTATCCCTCGAAATGCGAGGAAAGTCGCAGAATCTCGTGTCTCTGCGGGGCAAACTGGACCGAGTCTACTGGTGCAGGAGATCGCAAGATGCTGATTGTCTGGAGAGGATTGGGTTGGCTGGTGCCGGTCTTTGCGTTTGCGGCGCTGCTCTTGTCGCAGCTTGCTGTTGATGCTGTTTACGGCGACGGGTTCTACACGGCGAATGCCTGGCCAAAACAAGTAGCCTTCATTGTTGCCGCGTTTTCCATAGCTATTCTCGGCGCTTATCTGAATCACACGAAGCGCCAGATGCTGGTTGACGAAGAAACTGGTGAAGTGGTGGGTAAGGCGCCGGCGCATTCCCTGTTCTTCATACCTATCGAGTACTGGGCAATTGTCGTATTGGCTCTGCTGTTTATGCAGTTCCCGTAGCCCTCTGGCATAAGCTCACTAGCAGCTGGCCGTTTATGATCACGCGGCGGCGGCCTATCAATTCAGGCATCAGGTCACACAAAATTCAACCGCCTGATGATCTTGTAAGGTATTCCACTTGGCTTCATCCAGACGGATCTGTTGGTCCTGTCTCTAGCCTGGATTCGGCTACAATGACAGCTCGTCATCCCGACCCCGACATCGGAGTAATCCAGGTGCGCCTAGCGCCCTATCAGAATGGCACGGACAGTCATCACAAACTTCATCGACGCTGAATGGACATCGTTCTCCTGATACTGGGGCTCGCGGGCCTTTGGTTCGGCACGGAAGTCACAATCCGTGGAGCGATCTCCGCTGCCAAGCGCTTCGGCTTGTCCGAGTTCGTTGTTGGCGTGGTCATCTTGTCTATAGGCAGCGATCTCCCCGAGCTTGCCATTGCAATTGACGCGGGCATCAAGAACCTGGCCGGCGGCAGCTACTCGGACGTCGTTGTCGGAAGCGCTCTAGGCAGTTCGCTCGGTCAGATCGGTTTTGTTCTCGGACTCGTGGGTCTTATGGCGTACCTGACCCTGCCGCGTGATGTTATCTATCGCCATGGCGGTGCATTGCTCGGCTCTCTTCTGTTGGTCGCGATGTTCGGCTACGACGGCGCGGTGACCTTTACCGAGGGCATGGTGCTCTTGCTCGTCTATTCGGTTTACCTGATCGCGCTCCTCAGTCAAACGGAAGGCAGGGGCGTTACCGAGCAGGCAGGGGGGCTGTCATTGTGGCGCTCCCTGGCATATCTCGCCGTAGGCCTCACCATCGTCGTGGCTACGGCGGAGCTGACCGTGTCGTCGGCGGTCAATGTAGCCCGAATGCTTGGGCTGAGCGATGCGGTCGTCGCAATAATCCTGATAGGCCTCGGCAGCAGCCTGCCGGAACTGACTATTTCGATCGCGGCTGTGCTGAAGGGTTACCACCGTATGTCGGTCGGGAACCTCATAGGCAGCACCGTTTTCGACACGCTGGTCCCAATCGGTGCGGCGGCTCTGATTGCCCCGCTGGCCTTCGACGTGGGCATGCTTCACTTCGAAGTGCCGTACCTGGCATTCGTGACCGCAGTGGTCCTGTTCTTCTTTCTGCACAGGCAAGGCCTTCAGCGGTGGGAGGCGGCAGTAGTGCTTGCGCTGTATTGCATCTACGCCGTTGTCAAACTGACCGTCTCGGTCGTTCACTGACGCGCGGAGTTGCTACTGGCCGATGGCGGCAGTCGCCTGTCCCGCCCGAATTTTCGGTAGAATAGTGCGAGGTTCTGAATCCATTAAAGAGCCTCTGGTGCACCGATGAGTCACAAGCACAAGCGGATTCTCAAATCCATCTTCACCGAACCAGTCAGCGCTAATCTCCACTGGCGCGAGGTCGAGTCGCTTCTGCACCATCTGGGTGCAGAGTTCCAAAGCACGCACGGTGCGAGATTCACAGTGAAGTTGAACAAGGTCGAGGGTCAATTACACCGGCCCCATCACGGCAGCTCTCTGAGCAAGCAGGATGTGCGTCATCTGCGAGGGTTCCTGGCCAGCGCCGGCGTGACCATGTCCACGTACGCGGAGCGGCGATCGTCCTAGATCGGCTACCCGCGAGCAAAAGGCGAGATTATGAATAACATGCAGGGCGCAATCATCATCGGCGGTCAACGCCAGGTGGAGCTGAAAGAGTTCCCGGTGCCTGAACCCGGGCCGGGGCAGGTACTGCTGAGAATGAAAGCAGCCGGAATGTGCGGCAGCGATCTGCACAATATCTACCGCACCATGAACCTCGATGATCCCGGACACTACCGGGGTTGCATCGCGGGGCATGAGCCTTGCGGCACCGTTGAGGCAGTCGGCCCAAACTGCAAGAGAGACTGGCAGAAAGGCGATCGGGTGATCGTCTACCACATCTGCGGCTGCGGTAACTGCTACGCCTGCCGCAAAGGCTGGATAGTCAACTGCACCAGCGACGAAAGAAGCGTTTATGGCTGGCACAGAGATGGCGCGTACGCTGACTACATGCTGGCAGAGGAGTACACCCTGCTCAGTCTTCCGGATGAGCTGAGCTTTGTTGATGGTGCCATCATCTCCTGCGGATTCGGGACATCATTCCAGGGTGTGCGTCGGGCTGATGTGTCCGGTTATGACACGGTCCTGGTGGTGGGCCTCGGTCCTGTGGGACTTGCCGCAGCGATAATATCCAAGGCGCGCGGGGCCCGAGTGATTGGCGTTGATATCAGCCCCGACAGGGTGGAGACGGCCAGGAAACACGGCTGTGACCTTGGGCTTGTCGCTGACGGCAAAGAGCTCGAGAAGATCAAGGAGTACACGAACGGCCACGGGGTCGAGGTATCCCTCGAATGCTCTGCCTCCCAGCCCGGACGAATGCTATCCCTGGAATCTGCACGGCTCTGGGGTAGGGTGGTTTTCCTGGGCGAACACGGCAACCTGAGTCTGAATCCCAGTTTCACTCTGATTCAGAGGCAACTCACTCTGCATGGGTCCTGGATGTCTGGTATCGCCGAGATGGAAGATGCGATCGAGCATGTGGTGCGCTGGAAGATCAAGCCCGAAGAAATCGTCACCCACACCTTCCCGATAACGCAGGTAGCAGAGGCTTTTGAGCTTTCGGATGCCGGCGAAACTGGCAAGGTCGTTTTTGCATGGGATTGAGACGACTACAGAGCGACGGTTTACGGACTAGGGCCCGCCGATCACATAGCCGGCCGGACCAACCGATACAGGACAAGAACTCGCCGATTCCCGGATAGCGCCTAGCGGCACCTCGCCGCCTACCTTCAATCGGTGCTTTGCCACGCCCCGTTTGCCATTGAAAGCCACTGGCCAGCGACTAGTGCTCACTGAGTCTCAGCAACGCTTGTCGCCACCACAAGCCGCGAATCATCCCCTACAAGCCCTTTCGGTACTTGCGGATCAGCTGGCGCGCCCAGTCGTAGTGGCTCGATGTTGCCGAGACGGCATAGCTCCCCACCGATGTAGATCCGGTCCATTTGTAGCGACGCTTGGTGAACAGATCCTCGTTGTCGTAGCGCTCCACAACCGACCTCACCTCGCCGTAGGAGCTACGGAGTCGGTTGCAGACGTCGTCGTAGCCGTCGTTACGGGTCCTCTCCCAGATGGCTTCGTTCAGAGCGGGGGTGTCCTTCCAGGTGAAACCGGGCGCCGGCATATCGGGCTTCCGGCCGGTGGATCCTTCCCGTTCCCACAGGAGGAACATGTCGTGCCAGACATCGAGATGAGCCAGGATGTCCTTGACCGACCATTCCTCGCAAGCTCCTGCGGCCAGGCGGGACTCTGCGGGGATGGATTCGACCTCCTGCCACATTGCCTGGAAGTTCTGTTCCATGATTTCGAGTAGCTGGCTGCGGTCTCGTGGTCTGGGCATGCTTCATTGCTACCGATGTCTCTCGTCGACCACCAGGGTCTTCCTGCCGAAATGGGACTGCCAACCGGCAGCGGCACCAAATCGGAACGTTGCCGCTAAGTTGCGCCAGATGGAATCGAGGACCCTTACTGCAAGTGATCTGTGGCAGATGTCGCGCGTGGGCCAACCCGAGCCGGCCGGTGACGGCAGCTGGGCGATCGTCCCTGTAACCAGTTACGACATCGAAGACAACGAAGGCATCACTCGTCTCTGGCGCGTCTGGGCGGATGGATCGAATCGACCGCTGACCAACCCGGACGCGTCGAGCACAGCTCCGGCGCTGGCACCCGACGGCGACGCCGTCGCATTCATGCGGAAACCGCAGGGCGCGGACAAGCCCCAACTGCACATCATGAAGATCGATGGCGGCGAGGCCGAGTGCTTCACCGACTTGCCCCTGGGCGTGTCTGCGGCGCGGTGGTTGCCGGACGGTACCGGCCTGATCCTTGCAGTCCCTTTGCTGCGTGGCTTCCCAAGTGTTGCTGCAACCGACGAGGAGCTCGATCGGAGAGAGGATGCCCCGACCGAGCCGGTGGTAACCGAGGATCGCATCTATCGGTACTGGAAGCGCTGGCTCGTCGGCGGCGAGATACACCACCTGTTCCATCTAGACCTGCCCAGCGGAGAACTAACCGATCTCACCCCTGAACTCGATGACCTGATCTCGGTCGACGATCCGGCCGGGGTGTTCGATGTATCCCCCGACGGCGCCGAAGTAGCCTTCGCCGCCGACGTAAGCGGAGAATCGCACGAACGGTTCGTGTTCGCCATCCACACTGTCGGCTTGGACGCCACCCCGCCACGGCAGATCACATCCAATCCCCTGTTGCCGGCGCAGCAGCTGCGGCCGCGCTACAGCCCCGACGGTCGTTACCTCACCTATGGCGCGCAGCGAGAGCCGGACTACTACGCAGCCCACGTAGAACTGGTGCGCCGCGACAGGGAGAGCGGCGAGGAGGTCATTCTCGCCCCGCAGTGGGACCGGTCGGCCGGCGGCTGGGAGTACACCGGCGACGGCGATCTTGTGCTGCACACAACTCATGAGGGCAGCATGGCCGTATTCCTGCTGCCGGCAGGGGCCGCCTCCCCTACCCAGCTGACCACACACCTCCACGCGCACGGACCGCGACCCACGACCGGTCCAGTGTGGCTGCGGGTCGAGAGCCCGGAGTTGCCGGTCGAGGTGGCGACCCTGGACGAGAGCGGCGTGCGGCGGGTGGGATCGTTCAACCAGGCGGCACTGGATGAGCTCGATCTCGGCGGCATCGGGGAGTTCACCTTTTCTGGCGCAGATGGCGCGCTCGTTCAAGCCCATATCGTCTACCCGCCCGGCTTCGATCGGTCCAAGCGGTGGCCGCTGGTGCACAACATCCACGGTGGCCCCCACAACGCATCGGGCGGTTCCTGGCACTGGCGATGGAACACTCAGGCGTTTGCAGCTGCCGGCTACGTTGTGGTCTCGGTCAACTTCCACGGATCCGACTCGTTTGGCGACCATTTCACCCAATCGATCCGAGGCGCCTGGGGAGACAAGCCCGCCGCCGACATCCTGGCTGCAACCGACCATCTCATTGGTCAGGGGTTCATCGACGAGAGCCGGATGGCGATCGTCGGTGGCTCGTACGGCGGCTACCTGGTGTCTTGGTTGGTCGGCCAAACCGACCGCTTTGCTGCTGCCATCTGTCACGCCGGCGTAACCGACCTGCTCGGCCAGTGGGCCAGCGATATCACTGCAGGACGTGAGACCTCAATCGGTGGAGTCCCGTGGGAGGACATGGATGCAGTACAGCGCTGGAGTCCGCTGGCGCACACCCACAACATGGTGACGCCGACCCTGGTGATCCACGGCGAGCTCGACTACCGCGTAGTTGTGACCCAAGGATTGACCCTCTACGGCATTCTCAAGCACAAGGGAGTCGACTCCCGGTTGATCTACTACCCGGACGAAGGTCATTGGATCGAGAAGCCGCGCAACTCGATCCATTGGTATGGCGAGTTCATGGACTGGTTGGAGCGCTACATAGGCAGAGGACCATCGACGTGAGCGGCGACCTCCACATGAGTCCGGATGAGTTCCGCCGGCGCGGACACGAGATGGTCGACTGGGTGGCCGACTATTTCGAGAGAATCGAGCAACTCCCAGTCATCTCTCGAGTCGAGCCGGGCGAGGTGCGTGCCGCTCTGCCCGCCGCGGCCCCTGAGGAACCCGAGCCGTTTGCGGCGGTGATGCGGGATCTCGACGAGATCATCATGCCGGGGATCACCCATTGGCAATCACCACATTGGTACGCCTACTTCCCCGCCAACAGCTCAGGGCCATCGCTGCTTGGCGAAATGGCGGCTGCCGGGCTGGGAGTGCAGGGCATGCTGTGGGCAACCTCGCCGGCGGCAACCGAGCTCGAGACCGTCGTGGTCGACTGGATGGTCGACCTGCTGGGCCTCCCGACCGCATGGAAGACCACAGGACCGGGCGGCGGCGTTATCCAGATGAGCGCTTCCGACTCGACGCTGGTTGCGCTGGTGACGGCCCGCGAGCAGGCTGCGGCGCCAACCGACACACTCGTGGTGTACGCATCGGACCAAACCCACTCCTCCTTGGAGAAGGGAGCCCGTATCGCCGGCTACGGCCACGTAAGGTCGATCGCGACCGACGCAGAATATGCGCTCGACCTGGCTGCCTTGGAGCAAACCATTGCGCAAGATCGGGATGCCGGTCTCACCCCGGCCTTTGTCGCCGTGACTGTTGGGACCACGGCGACGACTGCGGTCGATTCGGTCCGCCGGACAGCTGGAATCGCCGCCCGGGAGGGCATGTGGTGCC
Source organism: Acidimicrobiia bacterium (assembly GCA_030064765.1). Taxonomy (GTDB): domain Bacteria; phylum Actinomycetota; class Acidimicrobiia; order Spongiisociales; family UBA5794; genus JAAETI01. The sequence goes on from JASJEG010000164.1 coordinate 6,794, forward strand.
ATGTCGACGCCGCCTACGCAGGTTCGGCCATGATCTGTCCCGAGTTCCGCCATCACCAGGACGGACTCGAGCTGGTCGACAGCTACACCTTCAATCCGCACAAATGGATGCTGACCAACTTCGACTGCAACCTCTACTACGTTGCCGATCGCCGGCCGCTGCTCGAAGCCATGAGCATCCTGCCACCGTACCTCCGCAACGAAGCGACCCTGTCCGGCGATGTGATCGACTATCGCGACTGGCATGTGCCGCTCGGGAGGCGTTTCCGCTCGCTCAAGCTCTGGTTTGTGCTTCGTCACTACGGGGCCGAGGGGATCCGCCGCTTCATCCGAGAGCATGTCCGGCTGGCCGACGAGCTTGCCGCTCGACTCGAGGCCGACGACCGGTTCGAGTTGGTAGCCCCTCACCCATTTGCCCTGGTGGTCTTCCGCCACACAGACGGCAACGCTGCAACGTCGGAGCTGGCCAAGCGCCTCAACGACTCAGGCCGAGCCGCAGTTACGCCGACGACGCTGGGCGACATCAGCGCGATCCGCATCTCGATAGGCTCGACCCGCACCACGGCAGAACACGTCGACCAGCTGTGGTCGATGATCGACGAGCTCGCATGATGGAACCGACTACCAAAGTTGCTGCTGTCAACACCCGGCTCGAAGCCGAGCTAGCCGTCGCCCAACTCGCGGAGGCGGGAATCGATGCCTTCATCGTTGCCGACAACGCCGGCGGCACCTTCCCGATGATGCAGATGGTGACCGGCGGCTACAAGGTGATGGTCCTCACCGCCGTTGCCGATGAGGCAACCGAAGTTCTGGGCCCGATGGCAACAGACACCGCGTCCACCGGCAAGCCGCCGGGGGTGCTCGAGGTGTTGCGCGGCTTCACACCACGGCAACTCGTCATACTTGCCTTTGTCATCTTCATCGTCGCAATTCCGCTCACCGCCTACACGGTGCGGGTATTGCTGTTCTAGGGTCTGCTGAGCGGATTCCTCTAGCTGCGCCCGCTACTGCGGATGATCTCGAGGAACTCCCGCATCATGAATGCAGTGGCTCCCCACATGATGCCCTCCGCGAACTCGTAGAACCACATGGTGCGGCCAAACCACTCGGAGGTGCGCCATGCGGTGTCGTCGAGTAGTTCTGCAATGGGCGGTTCGAGGACCGCAGCCACCTCCTCCTCCTGCAGAACATACTGTTGCGGGCGACGCACCTTGGCTACCACCGGGACGATCAGGTTCCCCGGATCCCGGGTCGTGATCGGGGTTAGCCCACCGATGACATGCACCCCGTCCGCCGGGAGCCCGATCTCTTCGCAAGCTTCCCTCTTTGCCGTCTCCTCCGGCCCCTCGCCCGGTTCGAGACGACCTCCCGGGAACACGACATCCCCGGGATGAGTGCGCATGTGATCAGGGCGACGGGTCAAGATCACCCGCACGCGATCATCGGTATCTCGGTATACCGGAACCAATACCGCCGCCCTAGCCTCGGCTGGGTAGCGGACCGGATCCAATGCCTCAAGACTGGTCCAAATGTCGAGCACCGCAGCACCTTACGCGATAGCCAGA
>JASJEG010000165.1 GCA_030064765.1 Acidimicrobiia bacterium
CGGTTAGTGACGAGCGCAGCGAGGAACGCCCTGAGCTTGCTCTGTGAGAATCCGCAGGATTCTCGGTTAGTGACGAGCGCAGCGAGGAACGCCCTGAGCTTGCTCTGTGAGAATCCGCAGGATTCTCGGTTAGTGACGAGCGCAGCGAGGAACGCCCTGAGCCCGCGCATGAGAATCCGCAGGATTCTCGGTTAGTGACGAGCGCAGCGAGGAGCGCCAGGAATATGCGGAGATCCTTATACGTTAACGTGCTGTATCAAACCTTGATCGGAGTGGAGCATGCCAACCGTAGACCTGACAAAAGACAACTTCGAAGACACAATCGTCAACAACGACATCGTCCTGGTTGATTTCTGGGCAGACTGGTGCGGACCCTGCAAGATGTTCGCTCCAACCTACGAGAAGGTCTCGGAAAACCACGACGGGGTGGTGTTCGCCAAGGTGGATACCGAGGCTGAGCAGGAGTTGGCTTCCTACTTCCAAATCCGTTCGATCCCGACGCTGATGATATTCCGCGACCAGATCGGCATCTTCTCGCAGCCGGGAGCTCTTCCCGAGGCGGCGCTAGAAGATTTGATCGAACAAACCAAGGGTCTCGATATGGATGCGGTGCGCCGCGAAATCGAGGAGCAGTCGGCGGCTCAAGACCACGATCACGACCACTAACGGCGCTCTAGGCGTTGCGCTCGCGCCGTACCAGGTGGGCGATCAGGGCTTGGGCGGAGGCAACATTTGGAGTCTCGACTTCAATGCGGTGAAGCACCGGTGTGCCGAAGGTGCCGGGCTCGGTGAGCACGTTGGCGGGAATCTCGGCATCCTCGAGTAGCCCCCAGGCCTCCTCGGCGATCAGCCGATCGGCGAACTCGGCTATGGGAACGAGCTTGTCCTTGCGAGCCACGATCAACCCGCCGCTCCGCCGGTGAAGTTCCATCTTTCCAGCTGCAAGCTCGGCACATGCATCATCCCCGGACCAAACTCCGAATCGGCGAACCGGGCATCATTCCCAATGGCTTGCACTCGCCCTTGTCCTAGGGCAGCCACGAAGGATTGAGTGAATCGCAGATTGGTGACAGCTCCTGTGATCTCGCCGTTTTCGATCAGGAACGTCCCGTTGCGGGTGAGTCCGGTCACATCGAGCTGCTTGGGATCCAACACCCGGCAGTAGTTGAAGGTCGCAACGTACAGGCCCCGGTCGACCGAAGCGATCATCTCATCAACTGAGGTGGTTCCCTCTTCCAGGAACACATTGCCGGGTGACGGTCCCCACACCTCCGACCCCGGCCCGCCGTGACCGGTCGAGCTCACTCCGGCTTTCATCGCGGTTCGCCTGTCGTGCGCCACTCCCTGGGTAACGCCCGCCTTGATCAATTCGAGTCGTCGGTGGGGGGTACCTTCTCCGTCAAATCCAGTGCCGAGAGCGCGCGGATCAGCGGCATCGTCGAATAGGTGGATCGCGGCATCAAACTGCTTCTCGCCCAGCTCGGCGAAAGACTGGCCCTCCGCGTAGGTCTTCCCGTTGAAGCCGTAGTACGACAAGAACATCGCGATGGTGGCAACGCACTCGGGCGCCAGCACGACCTCGTACTCACCGGGCTTGAGATCGAATGCATTCAGGCCGCGTCGTGCCCGATCCGCCGCCAGAGCTCCGATGGCGGCGCCGTCGAGGTCTCCGAGCCGCTGCGAGGTTGCATGGCCTGAGCCTGCGGCTCCCCCGGAGCCGGTCGGGCCAGGAGCTCCTCCCGCCTGCTGAATGCCGTCGAGAGTCGCCCGGGTATATCGACCAAAGGCTCGATGACCCTCCGTGTTGACGAAGGCCACCTCGTGGCCCGCGGTTGTGCAGTAGCCCGCCGCAACGAGGTCGGGAGCGGCGGCGACGAAGTCGGCTACACGCTGGGCCCGATCCGCAGGCGTAGCGGCGGCGGTGGCTTCGTCGAAGTGGTGCGGATCGACAACATCCGTTGGCTCGGCCACGCCCGGCCAGCTCTCGTCGACCCGCTGCAGAGTTGCGATCCCAATCGTGTCGTCCACGAAGTCGTCGAGGCGCTCGAGAGACGTGGTGGTTGCAGCATTGACCCTTCCGTCAACTGCCACCCGCAGGGAGACCTCGTGCCCTTCGTCGGCTACGTTCTGGTGAATGAAGGAGTTGGCGAAACGGGTCAGTGCCGCCTCGCCGCCGACAGCGATAACTTCGGCCTCGGCCCGGTCGCCCACGTAGTCCAGGACACGACCGGCAATCTCAATGGCCCGGCTCATGCGCGCACCCCCACCCGGACCTGAGCAAACCTGCCGGGCGCTGCCGAATGCCCGGTGTGAGCGACCTGTATCGGTTGCCCCTTCCCGCAATTGGGGGTTCCCCAGTGCACCCACTCGTCGTTGCCGGCGAGCATATCCAATTGGGCCCAGAACTCGGGAGTTATACCCGTGTAGGTTGGGTTCTTCACCATCCTTCCCAGCTTCCCGTTCTTGATCTCCCAGGCGATCTCACACCCGAACTGGAAGTTGAGCCGCTGATCGTCGATGGACCAGGATCTATTGGTCGCCATATACACCCCGTCCTTGGTGTCGGCAATGATCTCGTCGAGGCTCGAGCTTCCCGGCAGCAGTCCGACGTTGGTCATACGGACCATGGGGAGACGGTTGTAGCCGTCGGATCGGACCATTCCGCCGGGTGGCAGCCCGGCGATCGACGCCGAATCGCGACCGGAGAGCACTCCAACCCAGGTTCCTTCTCGAACAATGTCGACGCACTGGGCGGCGGTTCCCTCGTCGTCGTAGCCGAACGTTCCGAGAGCGCCCGGCAGGGTGGCATCAGCGGTGATGTTCATCAGCGGCGACCCGTAGCGATGGGTACCCAGTCTGTCGAGCTCGAGGTGGGAAGTACCCGCAAACGCCGCCTCCCAGCCGAGGATCCTGTCGAGTTCGATGGCGTGGCCAACGGACTCGTGGATTTGTAGGGCGAGCTGCGATCCCTCGAGGATCAGGGCCTTCTCCCCCTCCTCGAGCTCCGGCGCCTGCAACAGTGCAGCGGCTTCCTCGGCAATCCGGCCCGCGTTGCCGGGGAAATCCCACCGGCGCACGGTTTCATAGCCGCCGGTTTCGTATTGCCCAAAGGACTGAGGAAAGGAGCGACGCTGCGTTTCGCTTTCACCGACGGCAGTTGCGTCGAACCCGCCTCCAGACTCAACGAGGTGTTGGTGGATGCGGTGTCCCTGTGACGAGACGAACCACTTGTTGGTGTCCCAGAAGGACAGATTGCCACTCGCTAGAGCGATGCCTGCGACCGATTGCATGGTGGCCGTAACCTCGATGAGCATGTCCACCTTGTCGCTGATCGGCACCGCAAATGCATCCTCGTCGTAAGGGGTCTCGTACGAATCGTCGACCACGGGTACATCGGCTAGGGGCATCTCCGGCCCGGGTACGGTGGCCGAAGCGCGCGCAATGGCTGCACTTTGCTCTCCGGCGCGACGTGCCGCCGCGGTACTCATTTCGGACGTTGCGTAGAAGCCCCAGCCGGAGCCGCTCAATGCTCTCACCCCAACCCCGGCACGCTCTGCCTGATCGATGGACTGAGGCTCTTGGTTGAGAACGGCGATGGATTGGTTCTTGCTGACAACTACTCGGGCGTCCGCGTACTGTGCGCCGGCGGCCAGGGCACCCTCAACCGCGACTTGGGCAAGATCAAACACGTTCTGGCTCCGATCGAATGACCCAATCGATGGTAGCTGCGCGTGCTACGCGGACGGCAGATGGAGCCGGAAGATGCTGTGCCCGTCTTGATACGTGTAGGTCAGATCACCGTTCATTCGCCGGGCCAGCTCACGCGAGATCGCCAATCCCAACCCCAACGAACCCAGGACCCGATCCGAGCCGGATGCCTGGAAATACGGTACGAAGATCGCCTCCCGCTGCTCCAGCGGAACCCCGCCGCCGTCGTCGATCACAGCTACAAAGGGCCGGCCGTCGCTTCCTGCCTCGATCTGGATGTGGGGGCCGCCATAACGAATGGCGTTGCTGACCAGGTTCCGGATTATCTGCCGGACGCGCACCTGATCGGCGTAGACACTCATCATCGGCCCATCGACGGTCCCCAAGTCGGCATCTGGATACGTGCGGCGGCAGTCGGCAACAGCCGCCTCGGCCACGGCCGCGAGATCCACTATCTGCGGCTCGATCGTCACCCGACCCTGCTCCAGATTGGCGGCTACCAACAGGTCCTCGACCAACAGAGCCAGGTCGGCCGATTGCGCGGCAACCACCCCGATGAGCTCCTTCGTTTCCGTCTCGTCGAAGCGATCCCAGCGGTTGGCGAGTTCCTCGGACAGGCCGAGGACTGCTGACAGCGGGGTGCGGAGCTCGTGGCTCACACTTGCGATGAACCGATCCTTGTCCGCCACTAGCCGCTCCAGTCGACGCTGTGCCGCCCTGAGTTGGGTCAGGTCGAGCAAGGAAACAACCACTCGCGACAGGTCCCGACTGCGATTGCCACGCGGCACCCGCCAGCGGAGCCGGCACTCGAAAGGTTGCCCCAGATAGTTGACGCCCACGAAGTCGGACTGATAGGAAGAGCCGCCTCCCCACAGCAATCGGAACTGCGACTTGAACGCTTCGAGGACGTCAGGCGTGAGCTCCTCATCCCGAAAGCCGCGCAGCACGGCCAGAACCGAAGGTGCCTTCAGGAGATCGACGGTGGCTGCATTCACCCGAGTGGTCCTGATGCTCTTGATGGCTCGCACCACCTCCTCGGGATGGTCGTCCATATAGGAATCGAGATCGCCAATGCCCTCGTTGCGGAGCCGATCCAGCCAAATGCCGACTGCGGTGAAGTCCTCTTCCCGCATGGCCACGGGCGACCATTCGAACAGCGATCGGTAGCGTTCCTCCTGATCCTTGAGACGACGCTGCGCGTCATCGATGCGGCTGCGATCGCTGACAATGACACCAACGAGCGGAGCCCGGTCCTTGTCGATGATGAAGGCGTCGACCTCGACAAGGCGGTCGAACACAGTTCGGGCCATGACCGGGGAGACCGGGATCTGACGCCGAACTCCTTCCAGGAGCCGCATAACGGCAGTCGCACTGACTCGCCAGAACCCGTCGAGCAGCGTTGTCTCTCCATCCACCGTCACCCCCAGGGCCTCGATAGCAGCGGCGTTGGCCTCCTTGACTACGGATGCGTCATCGACCACCAGTAGGGGGGTTTGGGCATGGTTGAAGAAGGAGCGGAACAGCGCGCTTGCGGGTGCGCTATGGGAGAGGTCTGTTGGCTGCACGTTCTGGTTGGGGGACGGGGTCTCCGCTTGTCATCGGCACACGATTGCCCCAACCAAAGCAACATGACGCGAGTACGCAGTTGCCCACCAGAGACCACCGTCGGGCGCCGCAACGATGTGGCTTTCGGTAACCTGACAAAACGGGAGGTCCTGTGTGGAATGTCGCATCTGCGGAACTGAGAATCGCGCCGATCGCAGGTTCTGCAAGGAGTGCGGTGGCTCGCTGAGCATTCTGTGCGCCGACTGCGGTACCGAGAACGAGCCCGACGACAAGTTCTGCGGCGGCTGTGGGCAACCGCTCGAGGAGCCCACTGCTCCGACTCCGGACGATCAGCCGGCCGATCTCTCGACTACCGAGAAGCGCTTTGTGTCAGTGCTGTTTGCCGACATAGTCAGCTTCACGACCTACTCCGAGCACCGGGACTCCGAAGAAGTGCGAGACATGCTGACGGTCTACTTCGATCGAGCCCGGGAGATCATCGAGCGTTTCGGCGGAACCGTCGACAAGTTCATCGGCGACGCGGTCATGGGTGTGTGGGGAGCCACGGTTGCCCGGGAGGACGACGCCGAGCGCGCCGTCCGTGCCGGTCTGGAACTCGTCGAAATGATGGCGGCGCTCGGGGAGGAGCTCGGGCACTCGGAGTTGCGTTTGCGCGCAGGCGTCAATACCGGGGCAACCACAGTTGGTCCGGGAGGCAACGAGAAAGGATTGGTGGTTGGCGACCTCGTCAACATTGCTTCCCGTCTGCAATCGATGGCCGATCCCGGAACCGTGCTCGTGGGAGCGACGACCCACTCGGTCACCTCCCGGGCGATCGATTACGAGTCGATCGGTGAGCGAACCGTCAAGGGCAAGACAGATGTGGTTCAGGCGTGGCGAGTGGTGCGAGTCGCCGGCATGGTCGGCGGGCGCCCCGATGGGGAGCTGCGAGTTCCCCCGTTCGTAGGTCGGGAACGGGAGATGCGGCTCCTGAAGGATCAGCTGAATGCCGTTGAGTCCGAGCAGCGAGCCCGGCTGGTATCGATCGTTGGCGAAGCCGGCATAGGCAAGACCCGCCTGGCCGAGGAATTCAAGGGCTACATCGACGGCTTCATCGCAGACGTCTACTGGCATCAGGGCCGTTCACCGTCGTACGGAGATGGCGTCACCTTCTGGGCTTTGGGAGAGATGATTCGGCGGAGGGCGGGCATCCTCGAAAACGAAGACCCGGCCCGGGCGCTGACTCGGTTGCGCACTTGCGTAGCCGAATTCGTCTCCGGTGAGGAAGAGGGCCGCTGGATCGAGCCCCGGCTCGAAGGCCTGCTCGGACTCAGGGAAATGCCGTCCGGGGGGCGGGCCGAGTTGTTCTCCGCCCTCCGCTCGTTCTTCCACCACATTGCTACGCGAGGAACCACGGTGCTCGTGTTCGAGGATCTCCACTGGGCGGACGCCGGGCTCTTGGACTTCATTGCCGAGCTGGTCGAGCGGTCGGCCCGCTCCCCGCTTCTCGTGATCACGTTGGCGCGAAGTGATCTGCTGGACAGGTACCCAACTTGGGGAGCTCAGCAACGCAGCTCGATGGCCGTACGGCTGGCCCCGCTGGCCGGTCCAGACATGAGCCGGATGCTCACGGAGTACCTGCCCGGGATCGAGAGTGAAGTGGTTGCCAAGCTCGTGGAGCGCTCCGCCGGAATGCCGCTCTATGCAGTCGAGATGGTTCGCATGCTCACTGCGGCCGGCGAATTGGTCGAAGAGGGAGAAGGGTTTCGCTTCGAGGGGGACCTGGGCTCAATGGCGCTTCCGGACTCACTCCAAGCTGTCATTGCCGCCCGGCTCGATCGTCTCGACCCGGCAGAGCGGTCGCTGCTCAAGGATGGAGCAGTGCTCGGACAGACGTTCAGTCCGGCGGCGATGGCCGCCCTCCGGGGCGAACCGCCCGAAGGATTTGAGTCGAGTCTCCGCGAGATGGTCCGGCTCGAGCTGCTCGACCTGGAAGACGATCCCCGCTCCCCAGAACGCGGCCAATACCGGTTCGTACAGTCGCTCATTCGGGAGGTCGCCTACCAGCGGCTCAATCGTCGCGATCGTCGTGACCGCCACCTGACTGCCGCCGAGTACTTCGAAGGGTTCGACGATCCGGAACTGGCCGGGGTCGTAGCCGGCCACCTGATGGGTGCCTACGAGGCCAGTCCGGAGGGCACAGAGCGGAATGCCATGGCCGATCGGGCTCTCGGAGGTTTGCTGGAGGCGGCCACTCGGGCCGCAGACCTCGGGTCACATGTCCAGGCTATGGGCCTCCTCGACACTGCGATCGACCTGTCCGTCGATGAGGCCCAGCAGGCCGCCTTCCGGCTGCGAGCCGCCGAGTATGCGACCGCCCAGTCGACCGTTGAACGAGGAGTGGCCTACATCGAGGAGGCCCGCGCCTACTTCGACCAAGTGGGAGACGTCTCCGGCATCAGACGGGCGGCGACCGCCCACAGCGACATCCTCAACAGCCACTATCAGTCTCCAGAGGCGTTGGCGGTCGTGGAACCCGTTTATCGCGAGCTACAGGTCATCGAGGATGAAGTGGCCGTCCGGTTGGCGGCCGAAGCCGCCCGCAGCTACGCACTGATGGGGGACCCGGCACCCGCCATCGAAGCCGTCGATCGGCTGCTCCCGGCGGCGGCGGCACTGGAACTGACTGAGGTGACCCTCGACAGCCTTGTCACCCAAGCCACTGCGTTGGCCGGGCAAGGAAGGGTGACCGAGTCACGTGTGGTGCTCCGAGGAGTTGCCGAGGTAGCGGAGGAACATGGGCTGCTACGAGAAGGCGGAAGGGCTCTCAACAACCTCGCTTCGGTGCTCTACCCCTATGACCCGCGGGAGTCGATCCAGATCGCGGAGCGGCTCGGCGAACTCGCGAGCCGCTTGGGAGACTTCGGGTGGATGCTGCGCAACACGTTTGACGTGAGCTTCTACTACGTCACCGACGGCCGCTACGACGCAGCATCCGCCAAACTCGATCTCTTCGAGGATGACCAACTAACCGACTTCTGGACATCCTGGTGGGGCCTTGCCCGGGCTGTGATCGACCTGCGCACCGGCCGGGCGG
>JASJEG010000162.1 GCA_030064765.1 Acidimicrobiia bacterium
CGGCCCGCTCCTCAGCAGCGAGGGTCAACTCCGCGGCGTTGGCTTCAGCGGCGGCCACCTGCTCGGCGGCACTCGAGGCGACCGATTCTGCCTCCGCCCTGGCAGCACCCAAGATCTCCTCGGCCTCGGCCTCAGCCTTGGCAGTCAACTCAGCAGCCGCCTCCGCAGCAGCAGCAGACTCGATCCGAACTTGCTCCTGCGCACCATCGATGATCTCTGCCGCTCTCGCTCCGGCATCAGCAATGGCCTTCTCAGCATCAGCCTCAGCCACGGTCGCGGTTTGCTGGGCCCTATCGAGGATCGCCTGCGCTTCGACTTGGGCCTCGTCGACGAGCTCGGAGGCGAGCTTCTGTGCATCGTCGACGAGCCTTTGCCTCTCGCTCTCCGCGGCGATCTTGACTTCTTCGGCTGTGGTATCGCTTTCGGCTTTGAGCCGATCCGCTTCCTGACGGGCTTCTCGCAGCACGGCTTCGGCATGGGCGGCGGCCTCATCACGAGCTGTGGCCGCGGCCTGCTCCGAGTCCTCGGTCAGCTGCTTTGCACATGCGGTCGCTTCTTCGACCAGCTGCTGTGCCTCGACCCGGCTTTCCTCGATTTCCGCGTCGGCGGCGCGCCTGCGGTCGGCGAGATCGGCCTCGAGCGTCTCGGTCTCCAGCCGGCGAACCTCCTCTGCTTCGTTGTTGGCTTCTGCAACGAGCTCGGCACCATCCTGGCGGGCTCGCTCGACTACGGCCACCGCTTCGATCCGTCGGGACTCGAGGTAGGCGTCGGCAGACTCACGCCGGCTGAGTTCCACGGCAGCGGCCGCTTCCTCGGCAGTGGCTCCCAGGACGGTGGCTTGATGCTGGGCTTCTTCGAGGATCCGCTCAGCTTCGGCCTGCAGCTCGGCGGCAGACTTCTCCGCCTTGCCGATCAGCTTCGCCGCCTTTTCTTTGGCCCGTTGCCGCGTCACGCGGGCATCTTCGATAGCCGCTTGGGTTGCCTGCTCGACTTCCGTTCTGCTTCGCTCGAGTGCTATCGAAGCGAGATCGGTTTCGCGGCGCAGCCGGCGCGCTTCCGTCTCGGCGTCTTCGCGGAGTTGGACAGCCTCACGCTCGCGTCGTTCGCTTTCTTCGAACTTGCGCTCCGCCTCTTGAAGCTTCTGCTCTGCACCTGCCCGCAGGATGTTTGATTCCGTGTTGGCAGCAGCTGTGATCGCCGCGGCGGACTGCTGAGCCTCCTCAACCAAGTCGTCGGCTCGCTTGGCGGCGGCCGCGATTCGTTCCTCAGAGTGCTTCTCGGCCTCGTGGATCACCGCCCAGCGCGCTTCGATTTCCCGCTCGGCTGTTTCAGCCTCACTCTGCGCTTTTTTACGGATCGAGGCAGCCTCGTCATTCAGGTCCGCCGCGGTGGCGCGGGAATCAGCCAGCGTCTGCGATGCGGCAGCTTCGGCAGCTGCAGCCGCAGCAAGTGCCTCTTCGGCTGCCAGCCGGTCGTCCCGAGCCGCCTCCGTAAGAGCGACGGCTTCCAGCTGGGCGGCGGCGCGTTGCTCCTCGGCCTCCGCAACAACACTCTCGGCGGATCGCTCTGCCTCGGCGAGAGCCAGCTCGATTCCGCGTTGCGCGGCGGCAATCTCTTCGATGGCAGCCGCCTGATCGACCTCGAGCGTTGCCCGTTCTGCCGCAAGCGCTGCCCGCTGATCTTCCGCCTCTTGTTCGAGCTCTGAGCGGCGCGCATCGAGATCAGCAGTTACGCGACTTGCATGACTCTGTGTTTCACGCTTGGCGTCCGCAACGATCTCGTTGGCGCGCTTCTCGGCTGCGCCAACGATTTCTGCGGCATCGAGTCGAGCCAGGTCCAGATGCTCCGCCACACGCACCTTGGTGTCTACCTCTGCCTTTGCCACCTTGGACCGAGCGCCCTTGAGCAGCTCTGTGGCTTCGGACTTGGCCGTATCGAGAATCTCAGGAGCTTCCCGTCGCGCCCGAGCCAGCAGAGCCTCTGCCTCTTCCCTGGCAAGACGCGCCTTCTCTCGCGTCATCTCGGCGTCCGATGTCGCCGCGGCCAGTGTCTCCTTTACGGACGCGGAGAGCGTTGCAGCCTCAGAGCGCATCTTGGCGCTGGCAGCAAGGGCCTCTGCTACCTCGGCCTCGGCTCTGGCTCGGATCGAGCTGGCGCGCGCCTCGGCGGCTTCGAGAAGCTCCCGCGTGGACTCAGAACTGGTCGCGCCCCGCGGCTCCGCAACGGGCGCTGTCGGTTCGGGAACAGCCGCGGCGTCTTCGTCAACCGAGGACGCGGGAGGCGCAGTAGCCCCGGGACCCGTAGTCGATGTACGCCGCCGTCTTCGCCGTGATGTGCGGCGCTCCGCGGCGTTATCAGAATCAGTGCTTGGCTCGGAGACCCTTTTGCTCTTGCTCATCGCACCGACTGCCTAGCTCACGACTCCGTTTAGGAGCCGTCACCACGCTTGCCGTGCGAGATGATCGCGTTGCGGAGTCCGCTACCCGTCGAAGGTGACCCTTGGTCAGCCTCTATGGAAGGCAGGTGACGTGACTTGCGGGCGTAGCGGCTCTCGCCGTACTCCTCGGAGTTGTCACCTTCCGCCACCACCTCGGGTTCCGCGGATTCCTCGGATTCTTCGGCTTCCTCGGCCTCGTCGGCAGGATCCTCGTCGGCTGCCTCGATGATTTCTGTGTCTTCGGGCGTCGACTGCTCATCGCTCTCGCTCGTCCACAACATGTCCCAGTTGCCGAGAGCAGAGACCGGATCCTCGGTTTGCGAGATTCGGGGCCTTTCCGCGACAGGCTCCTCGATGGATTCCGGCTCCGGGGAGGCCGCGTCGAGCCGCGCCAGCTCTTCTTCGAGTTCGCTGAGAGCTGCACTGATCGTCGAGTTGCCCTCGGCACCGCTCTGATCCACTACCTGCGCCTCGAAAGCGGCTCGGTCGGCGACCAGCTCGGCTCGCTCCAGCTCCAGCTGGGCCTGGTTCTGTTCATGCTCGACCCGCTTCTTATCCAGATCGGCACGTTGCTTCTCGAGTTCTGCACGTAGTTCAGCCAACTTGGCAGCGTCGTCGGTGCTTTCGCCGTCACTTCCAATGACGCGGCGTGCTTCGGACCAAGCACGTTCGATAATGGCGTCTGCTTCGAGCTGTGCGCCGTCGAGGAGCTGGGCGCCTTTGCGCTCGATCTCTGTCCACCGGTTCTCGACGCGCGCCGTCTCCTTCTTGAGGGCAGCACGCTCCTGCTCGACCAGCGTCTTGGAGGCGTCTACTGCGACCCGCTCCTTGTCGAGCTGAGCTCTCCAGCCGGCCAGCTCGCCACGCCATGCCTCAATGGCTTCGCGTTCTTGCGACATCTCGGCATGCCGCTGCTCGAGCTGTGTCTTCTCCTCGGCGGACTGGCGACGAGTCTCTTCGAGCATGCGAGCAACATCTGCCCGGGCGCGTGCCAGGGCCTCCTCGGCCTCATTCTTGGCGAGCTCCGTCTGGGACTGCTTTGCGTCCAGTGATGCCTGCTCTTCCTCGATCTCGCCCCGCTGCGCTTCCAGCTGCTCAGCGAGCTTCGCCAGCCGTTCACTTTCTGTCCGATTGGCCGACTCGCGGGAAGCTGCCTGACGCTGTGCCTCGGCACGAATCGCCTCGGCATCGGACTGCGCACGATCGATAACGACTTTGGCTTCGGCGTGTTCGTCACGCGCTTGACGCCGCTCGGATTCCGCATCGGCGAGGAACCGCCGGGCCTCGGCTTTGAGCATGTCGCACTCGGCAGCGGCGGCCGACCGCATCTCTGCGGCAGCCTCGGCGGCTGCCCGGCGTTCTTCGACGACCTTGGCTTGCGCTTCGGCCAATGCGGTCTCGCCTTGCCTGATCAAACCGAGCCTGGATGATTCTGCGCGTGAGCCAATTTCTTGCGCTCTCGCCTCTGCGGTCGCAATGCGTTCCGCTGCTTCCTGCTCGGCGGCTTCGGCTCGGCTGGCGACTTCCTCTGCAGAGGCGGCAACGATCGCTTCGGCCTCTGCCGTGGCTTCTTCGATGATCGCAGTGTGTTTCGCCTTGGCGGCATCGAGTTCGTGTCCTGCGGCCTCTCGTAGTTCGGAAGCCTCCGCTCGGATGGCGTCCCCCTCTGCGAGGATCTCCTCGCGCTTGGTCTCCAGGGCTTGTAGTTCGCCGGCGAGGCCTTCTTCGGTCTCGACAATCGCGGCCATTCGACTGGCGATTTCCTCTTTGGCTTGAGCTGCCTGGCGTTCGATGTCGGCTTGCCGGTTGGCCGCGCCTTGCTCGGCCGCGGCCTGAATGCCTGCAGCCTTGGATTCCGCTTCGACAACCGCCGCAGCAGCACGTTCTTCATCCTGGCGGGCGTTCTTCGCCCGGTTGCGGGCTTCCTTCAACGCATTCTTCGCCTTGCGCTGCATGGAAGCGACGTCTTGCTCCGCCGACTGGCGGATCGCTTCGATCTCTGCCTCGGCTTCCGCGCGCAGTTGATCGGCCGCTTGCGTGGCATCACTGCGAATCTTCTCTGCCTTCTTCGCCGCGCGGTCGGCGCGCTTGGTGGCCTCCAGCTCCGCGTTGCGGGTGGTTGCCGCCGCCTCTTCTTGGGCTCTTGTCGCTTCGGTCAACATCGACTCGGCCTGGGTACGAGCCTCGGCGACCTCCTCAGAGACCTGGTCACGCAGCTTGGCGGTGTCATCGTCGGCAAGGGCGCGCACCCGCTTTGCTGCCTGCTCTGCTTCCGACCTGACTCTCGCTGAGTAGTTGTCGGCGGTCTTGGTCAGCATCTGGGCCCGAGCCTCGGCTTCGCTCGTCGTGGTATCGGCCTCATCGCGGGCGGCGGAAATCGTCTCCTGTGCCTTGCTGAGTAGTTGGTGTGACTCCTCGGTGAGTCGCTTCGCCTCAGCCCGAGCCGCGGCCAGCTTCTCCCTTGCTTGGGCCGCTGCGTTGGCCGCCTCCGCCCGGAGCCGGGCGGCATCTTGCGACGCTTCGGCGGCACCGGCCTCGGCACGGGCCGTGATGGACTCGGCTCGCGCTCGGGCGGCGTCGATAGTCCCCCGGGCCAGCTCGTCCAGATCAGCGCCGGCAATTCCTGCTTGGCGCGCTTCGACCTCCGTCTGCTTGGCGTCCGCAAGGATCGCCGCCGCCTTCTGTTCTGCCCTAGCTAGTACGACGGCCGCTTCCTTTTTGGCAAGCGCAATGCTCTCGTGGGTCGGTGCCCCGCTCTCCACCGCCACCGGTACCTCTACGACCTGCGGAGTCTCGGCCGCAACAGCGCTTGCGGCTTCTTCCTGGGCTTTGGCAACGATTTCGCGAGCGGAGGCCTGTGCCTCTTCCTCGATCTGGCGGGCACGTTCTTTGGCGCGGTCGATGATCCGCTCCTTAGCGGCAATCATCGACTTCATGTTCTCTTCATCATCCCCTGCAGGAACGGGGCCCGCAGCTTTCAGCTCATCGATCTCCCCTTCGAGCTGGCTGACCCGACTACTGGCGTCATTCAGCTTCAACTCAGTCTCGACAAGACGCGTGTTGGCGTCGGTCAGGCGGCGCTCGGCAAGCGCCGCCGACGAGGCGAGTTTGTCATGCGCGGCGCGCATTTCGTCTAGGTAGGCCTCGACTTGGTCCTTCTCGAATCCTCTACGCGCAGTAGAGAACTTGGGCCGCTTGGGGCCGCGGGGGGCAGTTGCGCTGTTCATAAGGACTTCTATCGGCGCAGCGGGCTAGTCCTTGACGAATAAGCGCGCACCATTGTCCCCATAGCGGCTGGCCTAGTCACACGTCATCTGACCAATCTCCGCAAGGCCGTAACTAGCTAGTGCGGAGTCAAGATTTCTAGCCCTTCTGCCGATAGGCGAGGTAGCCACGGATCGGCAATACACAGCAAAAGGATTGCGCCTTCATGCGAACTGCACGCCTCTCGCGAGCCAAGATCGCGCTCGCTACCGTCACCGCCCTCGCCCTTACTGCAACCGTCCTTGCACAAACCACCAGCGGCACGCCCCCGGCTAGCGCGGCAGATCCGGTTGAGCCGAGGTTTCTCGCCTGGGAAGGCGAACCGTTCGCCGACGGCCGCAACCACTTCTTGATTACAGCGTCCCCCGCAGAGGTTGAGACCGATGGCTGGTTGAAGCTCGGGACTGACAACCACCTCGTTACTGCGGGAACCGATACACCACAGGATGAGGTACGAGTTGGGGAGATCGAGGACGCGGTCACGGGCACCATCAGACTCGGCAGCGGCGACGTTCTGCAGGAGCTGGCAGCGCGCGGCGACGTCCACGAGGTGCGGTCCCTGGGATTTCACCTCTATGCCGTGTCGGGCTCGATCGAAGCTGATGAGCTCCGTGCGGTCCCCGGAGTCAGCGGCGTGACGGTCGATTCGGCCCTCAGAGCAGCGTCCGTCGACCCCTACTACCCATCGCAATGGGCTCTCGACAACGACGGCACAACCTCGAACCCCTGGGCAGTTGCCGTCGACGCCGACATAGACGCACCTGAAGGCTGGCATCGAACCAGAGGATCCGGAGTTGTGGTGGCCGTTGTCGATTCCGGGGTGGATATTGGACATCCCGATCTAGCCGCAAACATCTGGCACAACACAGGCGAGACGTGCGACAACGGAACCGACGACGATGGCAACGGCTACGTCGATGATTGCACAGGCTGGGACTTCGCCAACAGCGACGCCACTGTCGATGATCAGATCGGCCACGGCACACACGTCGCAGGAATCATTGCGGCACAGGCCAACAACAGAATCGGCATCGCCGGAGTGGCCTACGAGGCGGAGGTGATGGTTCTCAAGATTGGTGACGGGACGCCGGCGCTGTCTGCCGCGATAGAAGCCATCGGCTATGCGATCGACAACGGCGCCAAGGTGATCAATGCCTCGTGGCTCATCGATGACGCGGCCGCCGGGCCCTATCTCGACGTTGCACTGGCCGCGGCCGAAGAGGCCGGCATCCTGTTTGTGACCGGCGCTGGAAACGAGCCGATTGATCTCGACACCAATCCGGTGTTTCCTGCGTCGTCACCGGCGGGCAACGTGGTTGTGACGGGCGCCTCCACGGCAACGGACCGACCCGCAGAGTTCTCGGGATTCGGCGCGACGACTGTGGACCTCTTCGCGCCCGGCGAGCACATCATCAGCACAATCCCCGGCGGCTACGGCGTGTTTAGCGGTACTTCAATGGCTGCGCCCATGGTGGCCGGCGCCGCCGCATTGTTGTGGGCCGCAACTCCGGAAGCCACGGTGGAGGAAGTCAAAGGGGCGTTGCTCGACCTATCCGACAGCCCCGACGACGGCGTGACCGCCTTCCGCGATCTTGCCTCCTCCGATGGCCGCCTCAATATCGGCCGGTCCATCTACACGCAGCTCTTTCAGCCCTCGTTGATGTTCGACTTCCACGAGTTCAACACGTTCACGCCGGGGACTCCGCACAAGGTCGCCATCATTGCGAGGACGGTGGATCCATGGATCGTGCCAGCACAAACACCGGTCATGTACCGGGCCGGCTTGTACGTTCCGCTGGAGGAACAACCGATGGCCGTGGTGGGGCATGAGATCACCTACACCGGGGCAGGCGGAGACCTCACCGTTACCACCGACACAACCGGGCGAGCGCTGGTAGGAAGAGTCTTTGAGCAGCAACAGCGCCCCTCGCTCGGCCAAGAAGGAGACTTCACGCCGCTGGCGATGGAGCTGCCGGCGGGCACCTACGCCTTCGTGATGGAGATCGTCGACACGTCCGTGCCGGAGGCCCCCATCACACTGGGGGATCCCTCCGCAGTCTTCTTCATCGTGCATGAGGATGGCACTGTGAGCGAGATGCCCGATCCACCGCCTGCAAGTGTGCCAACCACTAGTGCTCCGGGCGAACCCGAGCCAACCGTGACCTCGACCACTGCAGCTGCTCAATCGACGACCACGGCGCTGACTGTGACAACGATCGCCACTCCAACCAGCCAGCCAGATGCAACGACAACGACGGCTACTGCGGGAACACCGACCACGTTGCTGGTCCCAACGACAACGATGGCCCCAGCGGCGACAACCACGGTTCCTGCGCCCCCCACGACAACAACCAGCGAAATGCCCGCTACCACAACGTCCGCACCAGCCGGCGGTGAAGAGAATGAGGAGCCTCCCGACCTTTGCTCCGAGTTTGCCGGTCACGACACCCACGACGGCGGCGACGACGACGACGACAACGACGATGACGGCGACGACGACAACGACGATGATGACGACGGCGATGACGACGGCGACGACAACGACGACGGCGACAACGACGACGACGACAACGACGACGGCGACAACGACGACGACGACAACGACGACGGCG
>JASJEG010000163.1 GCA_030064765.1 Acidimicrobiia bacterium
GTCTACGCATTTGTCGTGGAGATCCTGGCGGGTGCGTCCTAGCTCCGGCGCGACTGTGCAGGGTCCCCAACCGCAGAGGCGGGGCCCTGCCGACCATCACAAATCGCTGAGGGACGACTCTGTCACGACGACCTCGATCATCGCGATGCTCCCCAACCGCCGGAACAAGCCATCACTGGTCTCCTTGTCGAGGCGGTTGCCGGCTATCTGCTCGTTGGAGCCATCCCCGTATCGCAAGGTGATCTCCGGCGCATCGTCACCCAGCTTGTAGACGACTGGCACCTGGCAGAAGGTGAACCCGAGCGACCCTGCAGGCAACTGAACAGTTTGCCGGCTGCCCGTCAGGTCGTAGAAGGACCACTCCCTCTGCTCCTGGAGGAACTCCCGGCGCCGCAGCAGGCGGGGATCGAATCTGACTGTGCCGTCTTGGACACGCATGCCGAGCTCGCCCCAGCGAGTCAGGACCTCCTCCTTGACTTGACCCGTCATGCCCGGCTGCTGGGCTCCCATGTGGCCGGGGGTGTGCGAGTACGGGTCCATGGGGAAGGCGCCATATTGCTGCGGGGTCTTGTCCGAGCTCAGCCCGGAGCGGACCCGGTAGTAGGCACGCGCAAGGCGCTCGACCGTCTCATCCTCCTCGGCACCATCTCGAGCCTTCCAGAACACCTCCTGCACTGCGAGCAGAAGCTTCGAGACCATGTGCCAGTAGATGGAGCCGAGTCCCTCGTACTTGTACATGCTGCCGGAACGGCCGGTGAATCTCTTGTGGTGGAACACCGCTTCGAACAAGCCATCGACGTCGGACCGGTGGGCCGCAACCAACTCCGTCCAACTTGGATTGGTGCTCAGCAGATCGAGGGCTTCGATCAGGTCGGTCCGGGTCGTGATGGCCGGCGCAAACCGGGTTGTGCCGAAGGCGTCCCTCTCGACGAGAGTTGTTTCGCTCCGGTCGAGCAGCGCAACCAGCAGTGGGTTGTTGGCCACATCGGACTCCGGGATCGAGTTCTTGTCGAGGAAGCCGGGCAGCTGCCGCGCCGGGTAGAGCATGAAGCTGTTCTGGTCGGGGCGGTAGAGCTGGCTGTCGTAGAGCGCATCGACGATGGTCAGCACGTGCTCTGAATCCAGCACGCCTGAGCTGAGGGCGGCAACCTGCCCTTCGAGCATGTCGGGAAGGTGATCTACCGTCATTTCCCGGCCCTCGTCCTCGATGTGGACGAGGTTGTATGAGTGGTATAGGCCGGATTCCTGGAGATTGGCCGCCATGCTGTGATCGGCGTATGCCCGGCCGACCCGACACAGCTCGACAATGGCGGCAGCGCTGACGTGGGCCTTGCCGGTGAACCCGTGGTCGTAGACGGCTGCCCGATAGTCTGAGAACGCAGAGCCGAGCCAGTCGAGGATCCGCTTGCGGCGCCGATCGGAGATGGCCGGCTGCTCGAGGCGATCCTCGTAGGTCGTCAGTGCCGAGCGAGTCTGCTCCATCCACGTCGCCACCTCGGCAGACACGATGAACTCCTGATCGCCGAGCGAGCCGAAGAGCTCCTCGCAGAACGCGAAGTAGCGGCGTAGGTAGGCCAATGTGACCATCGATGAGCCGTAGCCGACAAGTGCATTGTTGGCGTCATTCCATTCAGGCCGCTGGGTGTTCATCCAGATGCCGCCGTCAAGGACGAGGTTGCCCAGTTTGGCCAGTGCGGGAACGAGCAGCTTCTCGGCCAGCGTCGCGTGAGCGACCTTCCCGCCCTGATCCACTAGGAGCCTGCCGTCGGAGCCGATGAACGCAGTGCGATCTGCGATTTCCCCGGCGTGCTCGTGGTCGAAGTCCAACGTGTTCTTGCTGTCCCGCAAGATGGCGTCGTAAGGCCGGAGGCGGTAGGGAACATCGGCGTAGCTGAACACCTCTCGGTTCAGCATTGCCGGCAGTGCGTCCGGATAGAAGCTGTCGAGGCCTTCGAGCAGCCGAAGGAGGTAGATGATCTGGTGATCTCCCCAGTACCCGAAGTTGTTGCTCCACGGATTGTCCGGCTCCGGGATCTCCCAATCGATGCCGTCTCTGGTTACCCGGTAAGGATTGAACCCGTCGACCGTCGACGCGTTCACAAACTTGGCGACGATGCTCTCCAGGTAGTCGGGGAAGCTGTAACAGAGCGCCTCCCAGTTTTGGAAGATGTCACGCCAGTTCCCCTGGTAGTCGAGTAGCTGGCTGCCATCTTCGGCACGCACCTTGATGGCGAACATGTTCCACGGCCGGCTCGGGTCGCCGTGACGGCGACTGAACGTCAAGGGGAGGTACTCGTGACACAAGCGTTCCAGGTCCGGGTCGGACCGCTGAGAAACCATGGCCAGCAGTTCCCGTCGGTCCACGAGGCTTCCGAGCGTTCCCAACCACTCGGCATGGGTCCGGTGAACGGCGCGGTTGCGGTGCTCGATGAAGCGGGTCAGGTCGGCCACGCCAACTGAGCCATTGTTGACAAAGACACCGCCGCGCATGGAGTTGAACAGTGTGTTGGCGAAGTGGTGTGCGGTCGCCATTTGGTCGGCAGTGCACTGCTCACCGTCCGCTGTAGCGATGAGGCTGCGCAACTGGTCGGAGCCACGTTCGATGTCTGCGACTACGGCTTCCTCGAGGTTCGCATGCTCGAGGATCTCCGCCCGCCGGCTCTGCACGCTGAGCTGGCTCTGATGGACATCGGCGACGATGTGCCAAGTCTTGGTCATCCCACCTTCGAGAGCGATGGTTGCGTTCAGCAGGTAGTGGGAGCGTGTCCCTTTGGTAAGGGTCTCGTTGCGCAGCGCGAGGCCGTTGCGGAAGTCGATCAACTGCTGCTTGGACAGCACCACCTTCGGGTCGTCAAGGCCGATCGGCCAGGCGATGTTGGCGCGCAGCGACTCTTGCGGCTCAGCGCTGTCGGAGATCTCCGACTCCAAGGAGTAGATGGCGACTCCCGTGCTCGCATCGACCTCATTGCGTCGATACGCCTCGGCCAGCGTGCTCGTCGTCTGTTGCACGCCCAGCGGCACGTTTGCCGGCATCACGTTGAGCAGGCCGTCGATCACCTCAACGGTGGCCGCGTCGTCCGCGCTGTTGTTCACCACGGTCGACGTGCGGATGAAGCCGAAGCGATCAGAAGTGCTCCACCGGTAGCTGAAGGTGAGCCCGAGGTCCTCTCTGGTCTCCTCGAATACCACTGTGTCGCCGAGGAGGCTCTTATAGAGATTGCGCGACCGCGGCACCGTTCTGTCCCTGTCGGTGAACGGTTCCCAGACCACGGGGTCGAGACCATTGCGGATGACCCGCATGAGTGTGAACGGCCCGGTCAGGCCGTCGGTGCGATACAGCCGATCGTCGGTCTCATAGGGGAAGAGGCTCCGCTGCGGTTCGACCCGACCGGCGGCGAGGCCGCCGCGTGTCGAGACGTACATCCAATGGTCGGAGTCGCTGACGATGCTCATCAGGAACGGGGGCATCTCGTCGAAGTTGCTGATCCGATACATGTCGATGCCGTCGTGTTTCACGAACTCTCCGGCGACCGCGTTGACAGGCACTGTGGTTTGGGTTTGGGTCATGGGCTTCTGCTCCAGTCTCATCACAGACAGTGGTGAGACGATCGTGTGAACCGCTTGCGGAGAGCACTCTAACGGCCTTTTTGGGAGCGCTCTCTGGTTTCTTCAGCGTATTCGAGGAATCGCACTTGACTTTGGTGGAGAAGCGGCAATACAGTGGGAGCGCTCTCAGGAGGACGTGGGAACGCTCCCACGTTGGGAGGCAGGAGGAAGGCTCGAGTGGCAAGCACACTCGAAGAGATCGCCGAATTGAGCGGAGTTTCGCGGTCAACAGTTTCTCGGGTTGTCAACAACGACCCGAGGGTGAGCGAGGCCACCCGAGAACTCGTACTCGAGGTCGTCCGCAAAGAGGGCTATCGACCCAACCTGGCGGCACGCGGGCTCGCTCTGGGCAGGTCCAACGTCATTGCCGCCGTAATCCCGGTCGGATTCGAGAATGTGCTCTCCGACCCCTACTTCCCTAGCCTTCTGCAGGGCATGGCCAGCGCAGCCGACACGAACGACCACTTCCTGATGCTCTCACTTGGTGAGCCCGGTTTCCGCCACACCGTGGATGAGATCGCGCGCCAGGGTGTTGTAGCAGGAGTCATCTTCTCTGCCAGCAAGGTCGACGATCCGCTCTTGGAGCGCCTCGTCGCGACTGGGACGCCGGTCGTGAGCGTCGGTCGCCCGTACGACGAGCGGGTCAGCTACGTGGACATAGACAACCGCGGTAGCGCCAGGCAGATGACGACCCAGCTGCTACGGCTCGGGTATCGGCGGGTGGCGCTGATTGCGGGGCCGTCGTTTGCTCCCGCTGCCGTCGACCGATCCGACGGTTATGCGGATGCGCTCTCTGGCTTCGGGTTACGCGTAGACGAGAACCTCATCTACGAAGGCGACTTCTCAGAAGCAAGCGGACGTGCGGGGATGAGGACTCTGCTCGAGCATCGTCCCGACGCCGTCTTCTCCGCCAGCGATCGCATGGCTGCAGGTGCTCTCAATGAGATTCGATCCGCGGGATTGCGGATACCCGAGGACATTGCTCTCGTCGGTTTTGACGACATGCCGCTTGCTGCGGAAATGGAACCACCCCTGACGACCGTGAGGCAGCGGCCTCATCAACTAGGAGCAGCGGCGGCAACCCTGCTGCTCGACTTGCTGGCGGACCCCACCGGGTCTCCGAAGCGGGTCATTCTTCCCACAGAATTGATCGTGCGAGCTTCCTGTGGCTCGCAGCTCAATCAAGAAACACTCTCTCGATAGGAAAGAGGGCATAAGTAATGAAGGTAAGCAAATTCAGAGCGATACTGCTCCTGCTGTTTGCGATGAGCCTCATCGCAGCGGCATGCGGTGGCGGTGATGACGCCGACGACGGTGGCGACACTGCGACGACGGCGGCTAGCGGCGATGGCGGTGGCGACACTGCGACGACCGCGGCAGCTTCCGGTGAAGCAGTTGAGATTCGATGGTTCGTCGGCCTTGGTGCCGGTACTGATGCTCCGGTTATTCCGCAGCAGCAGGCGATCGTTGACGAGTTCAACGCCACCAAGCCGCTCGGCGAGAACATTTCGCTCAAGCTCGATGTTGCTCCCGATGCCGATCAGGCAGCCACACTCATGCAGACCCAGATTGTCGGAGGCAATGCTCCTGACATCGCCGGTCCTGTCGGGGTGAAGGGTGCCGCCCAGTTCTTCGGTGGTTGGCTCGACATCAACCCCTACCTGGGCGATTACGACCTGAGCGACTTCGATCCGGCACTTGTTGAGTTCTGGAACCAGGGTGGCGTCCAGCTGGGTCTGCCGTTCGCGGTGTTCCCGCAGGTCCTCTGGTACAACCAGGAGCTGTTCGATGAGGCCGGGCTGGCATATCCGCCCGCAGAGTTCGGTGCTCCTTATGTCGATGCCGACGGCAACGAGAAGCCGTGGGACCTCGACACGTTGCGCGAGCTCGCTATGGAACTGACCGTTGACAGCAACGGCCTGACGCCCAACGACGATGGCTTCGATCCGAACGCCAGGGTCCAGTGGGGCTTTGGCAACATGTTCAACGACTTCCGCGGCAACGCCACGCTGTTTGGCTCTGGCAACTTCGTGGACGCTGACAACGAGACCTGTGTGTTCCCGGACGAGTGGAAGACGGCTGCCAACTGGTATCACGATGCCATTTGGGTTGACCACTTCCACCCGGACGCTGCGTTCGGTGACAGCGAGATCCTCGGTTCCGGCAACTGGTTCAACTCCGGCAACATGGGCATGATCACCATCCACACCTGGTACGGCGGGTGGGGTACTGCCGATCTGGCGGCCGACTTCGACGTTGCGGCGATTCCGTCCAACGCGGCCGGCACCATCACTGCCAAGTTGCATGCCGACACCATCGGTATCCCGAAGGCGACCAGCCACCCGGCTGAGGCCGTTGAGGTGCTCAAGTGGATGATGAGCGCGGAAATCGCTCCGCGACTGGCTGCGATCTACGGCGGGCTCCCGGCTCGCGCGAGTGCGCAGGCGGCCTACGTCGGCGATCCGGCCAACGACCTTGGGTTTGACTGGAACGTGGCCGTGAGTGCGTTGAGCTATCCGGACAATCCGAACCACGAGGCATGGTGGCCCAACTACCTGGAGTCCACCGACGCTATGAACGAATGGTGGACTGAGCTGACGAATGATCCGGCTGCCGATGTCGACGCCGGCATCGACGCCTTCTGCGGTCTGCTCCAGCCCGTATTCGATAGGGACGCGTAGACAACGACCGAGCTTGGCGGGCCGATTCAACCCGGCCCGCCAAGCTAAACCCCCCGGGGAGGTGGCATGACATTTACCGATGCAATAAAGGAATCGAGAGCCGGTCCTCGCACCCGCGGGAAGAAGATGTCGACCGAGGAGAAGCGCGAGGCGAAACTCGGTTACGCGTTCATATCGCCGTGGCTGATCGGCTTCTCCATCTTCTATGCGCTGCCGATGGTTGCTTCGTTTGTGTTCTCACTAATGGAGTTCAACCTGGCCACCCCCGAGGATGCGAAGTTCGTCGGCCTGTCGAACTGGGCACGGATGCTGTTCGACGATCCGAATACCTGGCAAGGCTTGTGGGTGACTACGAGGTTTGCGTTGATCTCGCTGCCGATTGGGCTGATCTTCGCATTCATGATCGCTGTGTTGCTGAACTCACTGAATCTGTGGGGCAGGAACATCTTTAGAACGTTGTTCTTTGCCCCGTCCCTGGTTCCGTTTGTGGCCGGGGCGCTCATCTGGTCGCAGGTGCTGAACTCGCAGACCGGTTGGGTGAACAGGCTCATCGAGCTGTTTGGCATCCCTGCGGTCGGAATCGACGGTATCCGTTGGCTGGACACTCCGGTCCTCATTCCGTTTACGTTTACGTTCATCGGGATTTGGGGGATCGGTAACGCGATCTTGATCAACCTGGCCGGGTTGCAGGGCATCCCGACTGCGTTGCACGAAGCTGCGCAGATCGACGGTGCCGGTTACTGGCGCCGGTTGCGCACCATCAGCATTCCGATGGTGACGCCGGTCATCTTCTACAACCTGGTCCTGGGAGCAGTTGGCTTGCTGCAGTACTTCCTCCCGCCGTTCGTTCTCAACGGAACAACCGGCTATCCGGAAGGGGCAACCAACTTCTTCATGATCTACTTCTACAAGCAGGCCTTCGGATTCGCCAACATGGGATACGGAGCCGCCCTAGCGTGGTTGCTCTTCTTCTACGGTCTGGCGATCACGGTCATCCTGTTTGGCACCCAGAAGTACTGGGTCTACTACGCGGCGGGTGATTGATATGGTCAACGAGACAAATCAAGCCCCTGTCAAAGAGCAAGTACCGGATTGGAAGCGTCAGCAGCAGCGCAGAACCATTCTGCTCAAGCTGGGGACAACCGCATTGGCAACGTTCTTGCTAGCGGTCTTCTTGATGCCGATGGGGTACGCGTTTGTGACTTCGCTGAAGACGAAGCAGCAGGCCGCAGACCCAACGGCGCCGATCCTCCCTTCGGAGGCGGTGACGATCGAGTACGAGGGCAAGGAAGTAGATCTTCTGATCGTGCCGATCGATGGCGAGGACCGAGAGCTCGCCATCGTCAAGAAGGGACGTCAAGAGAGCGAGTTTGTCGATCCCGACAATCTCGAAGCAGGGATAATCGTCTGGGAGGGCCAGTGGCGGACCCTTAGTCCGGTACGCCAGGGTCAATTCAACTGGGGGAACTACAGGGAGGCGTGGGACTTCATCAACTTCCCACGGTTGCTGTTCTGGACGCTGTTGTATGCGTTCGTAACGATGGTCGGGGCAGTGGTGTCATCGGCGTTCGTCGCTTATGGCTTCTCGCGCTTCAAGTTCCCAGGGAAACCGATCCTGTTCATAGTCTTGATCGGGACGATCATCCTCCCACCGGCGGTGACGCTGATACCTCAGTATGCGTTCTTCTCCCAGATCAACTGGGTGGGAACGTGGTTACCACTGATCGTGCCAATGATGTTCGGGAACGCGTACAACGTGTTCCTGTTGAGACAGTACTTCCTCACCATTCCGAGGGAGATGGAGCAAGCCGCTTCGGTCGACGGAGCCGGCCCAATACGGACGTTCATCGAGGTGATCCTGCCTCAGGCAATCCCCGCGTTGACCGCCGTGTCGCTGTTCCACTTCTTCTTCACCTGGAATGACTTCTTCGGTCCGCTGGTCTTCTTGGCCGGCAACCGGGACATCGTTCCGATTTCGGTGGGGTTGAGCTTCTTCAACGGCA
>JASJEG010000161.1 GCA_030064765.1 Acidimicrobiia bacterium
GCTCGAGTTCGCCGGGCTGATCGACCACCTGACATTCCTTGCCGAGCAGGGACCGCGCGCCGCTCTCGAAGCGATCCTCAGCGAAACCGGATACCTCGACATGGTTCGCGCAGAGCGCTCGATCGAGGCAATGGGCCGCGAAGAGAACCTCCGAGAGCTCGTTTCCGCCGCCGCGGACTTCGAAGAGAACGGTCCCGTCGCTTATGGTCAGGAGGAGTGGGCCGAACTCGATGGCCTGCGCAAGACGGAGCTCTTCCTGGAGTCGATCAGTCTGGTCACCGACACCGACAGCTACGAGGACGCCGAGGTTGTCACCTTGATGACGCTGCACAACGCCAAGGGACTCGAGTTCCCCGTCGTATTCATGGTGGGCATGGAGGACGGTGTGTTCCCGCACGTCCGATCCTTGGGTGATCCGGACGAGCTCGAAGAGGAACGCCGGCTCTGCTACGTCGGCATCACCCGGGCCATGCAGCGCTTGTTCCTCACCCGGGCGTGGAGCCGCAACATGTTTGGCACGAACAACTACAACCCGCCCAGCCGCTTTCTACGCGAGCTGCCGGACAACCTGGTTGCGACGGCCCAGAAGCGGAAGCGGAAGAGCAAGCTCGAGACGCGAGGCGCTCGACCAACCGTCACCGCAGCCGAGCTGAATGTCGGGGACAGGGTGCGCCACACCAAGTGGGGTGAAGGAACGATTCGGCGGGTGGCTGGAGTGGAAGCGGTGGTCAATTTCGACGGTCTGGGAGTCAAGCACCTACATCTCGAACTTGCGCCGCTCGAGAAGGTGCCTCACCTGTAGTTGGCTTTGAGTTTGGCCCCGCCAAACTCAGTGGGGGCCTCCAGCCAGACGACTATTGTCTGCAACGATATGCCGGTCCGGATTCTCATTGCCAAACCAGGCCTCGACGGACACGATCGAGGAGCAAAGGTCGTGTCTCGTGCGCTGCGGGACGCAGGATGTGAAGTCATCTACTCGGGTCTCCACCAGACACCCGAGCAGATCGTGGAAACGGCCATACAAGAAGATGTCGACGGGATTGGGCTCTCGGTGCTCTCCGGAGCGCACATGACTCTGTTTCCGCGCGTAGTAGAACTCCTACGGGAGCGCGACGCCGACGACATTGCCGTATTCGGGGGAGGGATCATCCCGGATGAGGACCTACCTAGGCTGCAGGCGGCGGGGTTGGAGATGATCTTCACTCCCGGGACCCCGTTGTCTGACATCACCGATTGGGTGGATCAGCGTTTTTCGCAGACTGATTGAGACATGCGCGGTCGGGGAGGGGCGGTCCGACGCAACGCGACGACGACTGAAGGGAACGACACTTGAAGATCCATGAGTTTCAGGCAAAGGAACTGATGGCTGCGCGGGGGATTCCGGTACCCCACGGGGAGATGGTCACGACCGTAGCTGAGGCAATGGCGGCGGTAGCGCCTCTGGTCGAAGCCGCAGGCAACCCCGTTGTTGCCGTGAAGTCGCAGATTCATGCCGGGGGGCGTGGCAAGGGGCATTTCGCCGAGTACCCGGAGCTCGGGGGCGTCAACGTAGTTCTCGACGGCATCGAAGGCGGACTCGAAGCCACCAAGCGACGAGTTGGTGAGCTTGCCGGCCGCATGCTCGGCTCAACTCTCGTAACTGTCCAGACCGGGCCCGAAGGCAAGAAGGTGAACCGGCTCTACATCGAGCAGGGCATCGACATAGACCGCGAACTGTATCTGTCCATCGTCCTGGATCGATCAAGTAGCAAGAACATCGTCATGGCCTCGACCGAGGGTGGAACCGAGATCGAGGTCGTGGCCGAGGAGACCCCGGAGAAGATCCTGAAAGCAGAGATCGATCCCGGGCTTGGCCTGCTCGACTTCCAAGCTCGCGAGCTGGCTTTTGGGCTTGGCTTGGAAGGAGCCGCACTGAAGAACGGCGTGCGCTTCATCAAGGCTCTGAGCGAGGCTGCGGTCGAACTCGACACGGATCTGATCGAAATCAACCCGCTCGTTGTTGCCAAGGATGGCTCGGTGCTGGCACTCGACGGCAAGATGAGCTTCGAAGCGAACGCCTTGTACCGGCACCCAGAGGTGCAGGACATGCGGGATCTCAGCGAGGAGAACGCTGCGGAGATCGAGGCCTCCGGGTACGGCATCAGCTTCATCAAGCTCGACGGCACGATTGGGTGCATGGTGAATGGTGCCGGACTCGCCATGGCAACCATGGACATCATCAAGTACGTAGGCGGCGAACCGGCCAACTTCCTCGACGTTGGGGGTGGGGCCGAAAAGGATCAGGTTACGGCTGCTTTCAAGATCATCACTCGTGACCCGAACGTCAAAGGCATCTTCGTCAACATCTTCGGCGGCATCATGAAGTGCGACACGATCGCCCAGGGAATCGTCGACGCCGTCGCCGAGGTTGGCCTAGCCATGCCGCTGGTGGTGCGGCTCGAGGGAACGAACGTCGACTTGGGCAAGCAGATTCTCGATGAGTCCGGCCTGAACATCCTGAGCGCTGCCGACATGAAGGACGGCGCCCAGAAGATTCTGGAGGCAACGCAGGCATGAGCGTTCTCGTCAACAAGGACACCAAGGTCATCGTTCAAGGCATGGGCAAGACGGGCAGGTTCCACACAGACAGGGCCATCGCTTACGGCACTCAAATGGTGGGGGCAGTCCATCCGTCGCGCGCCGGGCAAACAGAGCTCTTCGAGGGTGAGACAGATCATTCGGGAGTGCCGGGCAGAGGGGACAGCTACAACTTGGAGTTGCCGATCTTCCGGACCGTCAAAGAGGCAGTGGCAGCCACCGGCGCAACGGTGAGCGTGGTCTATGTGCCGCCGCCATTCGCGGCCGACGCCATCATGGAAGCCGCCGACGCCGGGCTCGAGTTGATCGTGTGCATTACTGAGGGGATACCCGTAACCGACATGGTGAAGGCCAAGAGCTACCTGGGATACCACTCCAGTCGGCTCGTTGGTCCCAACTGCCCCGGTGTGATCACTCCCCGCGAATGCAAGATCGGCATCATGCCCGGATACATACACGAAGCAGGGCGCATCGGTGTTGTCAGCCGCTCGGGCACGCTGACCTACGAAGCTGTGCACCAACTGACCCAGGTTGGCCTCGGCCAGACCACCGCTATCGGCATCGGTGGCGATCCCGTCAACGGTACCGACTTCATAGACTGCCTTCGCATGTTCAACGAGGATCCCGCAACCGAGGGGGTCATCATGATCGGCGAGATCGGGGGCACGGCCGAGGAGGAAGCCGCTGCCTGGATCTCTGGTCACATGACCAAGCCGGTCGCAGGATTCATCGCGGGGAGCACGGCTCCGGCCGGCAAGCGCATGGGTCACGCCGGCGCCATCATCTCTGGAGGCAAGGGAACGGCTGCAGACAAGATCACCGCGCTTGAAGAAGCCGGGGTGACGATCGCTCCGACCCCGACCGATATGGGTGCCGCCATGCTCGAGGCCATGGATCGCTAGACGGCTGTAGCCGAGTCAAGGGGAGACACGATGAACCGAACCAAGGTCCGGCGGGCGTTGGTGTCCGTCAGCGACAAGACGGGTCTGCTGGACTTCGCAGCGAAACTGGTTGCCGAGGGTATCGAATTGATCGCATCGGGCGGTACCGCGGCCGCGATGCGAGCCGGCGGTCTTCCTGTCACCTCGGTTGAGCAAGTCACCGGTTTCCCCGAGATGCTCGACGGTCGAGTGAAGACGCTCCATCCGCGCATCCACGCTGCAATCCTCGCTGATGTGGGTAGTTCGGCTCATCGCGATCAGCTCTACAAGAACGACCTGGCCCCAATCCAGCTCGTTGTCGTGAACCTCTACCCATTCGAGGAGGGCGTGGCCCGGCAGGACATAACGGATGACGAAGCCGTGGAGCTCATCGACATTGGCGGTCCCACGATGGTGCGAGCGGCCGCGAAGAACCACAAGTGGGTCGGAATCGTGACCTCGCCCGAGCAATACGCTGAGGTGGCGCAGGCGGTGACGGAGGGCGGTCTCGACGATCGGCTTCGTCTCGATCTCGCCCGTCAGGCTTTCTACAGAACGGCCCGTTATGACGCCGCCATCGTCGGTTGGTTGGAGGGCCTCGCTGGGGACGTGCCGGAGCGAATGATGCTTGCGCTCGATCGTGCTTCGGAGCTGCGCTACGGAGAGAATCCCCATCAGAGCGCTGCGCTCTACGGCGAGCGCGGCAAGACGAGTTGGTGGGGCCAAGCGCGTCAATTGCAGGGCAAGGAGATGTCCTTCAACAACTACCTCGATGCTGAGGCAGCTTGGCGGCTTGCCAGCGACTTCAGCGAACCGACGGCGGTGATCGTCAAGCACGCCAACCCCTGTGGCGTGGCTAGTCGCGACACGATGGCCGATGCATTCTTCGCGGCCTGGGAATGCGATCCGCTCTCCGCTTTTGGTGGCGTAATCGGACTCAATGGTCGGATCGATGAGCCGACGGCGCGTTTGGTGGTGGAGAACTTCGTAGAAGTGGTTGTGGCGCTATCAGTGTCGGAGGGTGCGGCCGAGATCCTGGCCCGCAAGAAGAACCTCAGGGTGTTGGTGGCTCCTGCGCCGCGCGGTGACGATCTCGATATGCGGCGCATCGAGAACGGTTTTGTGGCGCAGCGGCGTGACCAGGTCGCGAAGACTCAACCCGGCAAGCTGCCGGACGCCTGGGAATCGGTGGGGCAACGGCCGTTGAGCACGGACGTGTTGATCGACCTGCGCTTCGCCTGGATCGTGGCGGCCCACACCAAATCCAACGCGATTGTGATCGCCAAGGACCGGGCCGCGGTCGGTATCGGCGCCGGAGATCAGTCGCGCGTCGGAGCGGCGCAGCGCGCCTTGGCGCAGGCGGGAGATCGTGCCTACGGCGCTGTTGTCGCCTCAGATGGTTTCTTCCCGTTTCGCGACGGTATCGACACCCTCGGTGGCGCCGGGGTAGTGGCCGTCGTCGAGCCGGGCGGTTCGATGCGCGACGAAGAGGTGGTGGCGGCTGCCGACGAGCACCGAATGGCGATTGTGTTCACCAATACCAGGCACTTCCGGCATTGAGCGCGCAGCTGCTCTCCGGGAAGGAAGTGGCCGCAATCGTGCGCGACGAAGTCGCGCATCGGGTAGCCGCGCTCGCCGATCGCGGCAGGTCGGTCGGTCTGGCGACGGTGATGGTTGGAGAGGATCCCGCCTCCGAGATCTATGTGCGCAGCAAGCACCGGGCAGCAGAGCGCGCCGGCATGCTTTCGTTTGACCACCAGCTGCCGGCAGATGCGGGCCAGGAGCAAGTCGAGCGTCTTGTTGAATCGCTCAATCGCGATCCACAGGTGGATGGCATCATCGTGCAGTTGCCGCTTCCGTCGGGTCTCGACGGCAACCGTGCGGTGGCCTGTATCGACCCCGCCAAGGATGCCGATGGGCTCCACCCCTACAACCTGGGTCTGTTGGCATTGGAGCGGGGATACCTGCGCCCAGCGACGCCCAGCGGCATCATGCGAATCATGCAGCACTACGGGATCGAGACCGCCGGCCGATTGGCTTTGATCATCGGTCGCTCGCTTCTAGTCGGCAAACCGATGGCACTCCTGCTGGGGGCAAAGGGAGTAGATGCAACTGTTGTCCAAGCACACTCGCGAACCCAACAACTCGATGATCTCATTGCCAAGGCGGACATACTCGTGGCAGCGATCGGCAAGCCCCGGTTCATCCACGGATCCCAGATCAAGAGAGGTGCGGTTGTGATCGACGTCGGCATAAACCGAACCAAGGAAGGCCTGGTTGGTGATGTCGATTTCGATTCAGCGGTCGAGGTTGCCGGTGCGATCACTCCGGTGCCCGGTGGTGTCGGAGTGATGACGGTGGCTTCGCTGCTCGCCAATACAGTCACGGCAGCCGAGCTTGCTTTTGCCGGTTGAGCCTGGCTCGGGCGCGACTTGAAGCATCCACTACGCTTGCGCGACGAGAAACGCACTGGAGGGAAGGGCCGATGGCCACTGCAATAACTATGGGTCCCGGTGGGCTGCAAGTGCCCGACGAACCGATCATTCCGTTCATCGAAGGTGATGGCATCGGTCCCGACATCTGGGCTGCCGCCCAAGCAGTATTCGATGCCGCCGTCGACAAGGCGTATGGGGGTGCCAGAAAGGTGGCTTGGTCCGAGGTCTTGGCAGGCCAGAAGGCGTTTGACCAGACGGGTCAATGGCTCCCGGACGAGACCGTCGAGATGTTTCGCAGTCACCTCGTTGGGATCAAGGGACCGCTGACGACTCCGGTGGGCGGCGGAATCCGCAGCCTCAACGTGGCGCTGCGTCAAATCCTCGATCTCTATGTTTGTCTGCGACCGGTGCGGTGGTACCGCGGCGTTCCCTCCCCGGTGCGGCACCCGGAGCTGGTTGACATGGTGATCTTTCGAGAGAACACCGAGGACGTGTATGCCGGCAAAGAGTTGGAGGCCGGCTCGGAGGGCGCCCGGCAGTTGCTCGATTATCTGGACGAGGCCTTCGGATGGGAAATCAACGCCGACAGCGGGCTGGGTATCAAGCCGATCTCGGAACAGGGGTCGAAGCGGTTGATTCGTGCCGCAATCCAATACGCTCTCGACAACAACCGCCGCAATGTGACTCTCGTCCACAAGGGCAACATCATGAAGTTCACTGAGGGTGCTTTCCGCACCTGGGGCTACGAGTTGGTCCGGGACGAGTTCTCGGACGTTGCGGTCTCGTGGGAGGATTGCGGCGGGCAGCCGGGAGAGAAGCTTCTGGTCCAGGACGTGATTGCAGATGCGTTCCTGCAGCAGATCTTGACCCGGCCCGCTGAGTACGACGTAGTTGCAACGATGAACCTCAACGGCGACTACATGTCGGATGCTCTGGCCGCTCAGGTCGGCGGTATCGGAATCGCTCCCGGTGGCAACGTCAACTACGTGACGGGTCACGCCATCTTCGAGGCAACCCACGGTACGGCACCCAAGTACGCCGGAATGGACAAGGTGAATCCGGGTTCGGTGATTCTTTCCGGCGAGATCATGTTCCGCCACCTGGGTTGGGGAGAAGCGGCAGATTTGATCGTCCGAGGTCTCGAAGGAGCCATAGCCGACAAGATCGTCACCTACGACTTCGCCCGGCTGATGGACGATGCAACCGAAGTCAGGACGTCGGAGTTTGGGGAAGCCGTCATTGCCCGCATGTAGCGCGGTGCACGGGTACGAGAAGGAGTCACGAGTATGAGCAAGATCACGGTGATAGGGGCAGGCAAATACGGCTCAACAACGGTCCAGCGGCTGGCGGAGTGGGACATCGTCGACGAGGTTGTCATGACCGACATTGTCGAAGGGCTTCCTCAGGGTCTGGCGCTCGATATCAATCAGAGCAGGCCGGTGACCGGTCACCGCACGCTGGTTGTGGGCACGAATGACTATGCGGACACCGCGCAGAGCGATGTGGTGATCATCACAGCCGGCTTGCCGCGCAAACCGGGTATGTCGCGGATGGATCTGCTCGAGGTCAACGCCACGATCGTCAAGAGCGTGACTGAGGAAGTGGTCCGCTACTCACCCGATGCAGTCCTAATCGTCGTCACCAACCCGCTCGATCAAATGACCACGTTGGCCGCCGAGGTTTCTGGGCTACCGCGGGACCGTGTCTTTGGGCAGGCCGGCATCCTGGATAGCTCGCGCTTTGCGCACTTCATCTCAGAGAAGACCGGGGCCGATATCCAGGCGATCGACGCGGTCACGCTGGGCAGCCATGGCGAGACGATGGTGCCGGTGCCGTCACTATGCAAAGTGGAGGGCAAGCCGCTCGGAGATGTGCTGGATCCGGGGACCATCGACGACTTGGTGGAGCGTACCCGCAAGGGTGGAGCGGAGATCGTCGCCTTCTTGAAGACAGGGAGCGCCTACTACGCCCCATCTGCGGCCGCAGCGTACATGGCCAAAGCCGTCGTCCAAGACTCGGGGGAGGAGATTCCCGTATGCGCCTGGATGACCGGTGAGTACGGCATTGAAAACGTGTACCTGGGCGTGATCGCCAAGGTTGGTGCCGGCGGGGTGCAGGAGATAGTGCAACATCCGCTGACTGACGAAGAAGCCGCCGGTCTCGCCGAGGCTGCGGTGGCGGTCAAGGAGAAGGTTGCGGATCTGGGCGAACTAGATCTGTAGCC
>JASJEG010000016.1 GCA_030064765.1 Acidimicrobiia bacterium
GATATCTTCGCCATTGTCCTCAACACCCCCGATGACCAGGGGATCGGCCAGATGCCGGAGTCGGTCTCTGCGGTAATCGATGCCGTGAGCCCGATGATCTATCCCAGCCACTACTCCGACGGGTGGCTGGGCTTCCCCGAGCCGAACGATTATCCGGGGCCGGTGGTGGCGAATGCCCTCGACAACGGCATCCCGCGTCTTGCGCAGCACACGCAGATGCGTCCCTGGCTGCAAGCCTTCTACTACAACGCTTCGCAGGTCCTGGCCGGGATCGAAGAGGCCGAACAGCGCGGAGCCGGTTGGATCCTGTGGAACGCCGGCGGGATCTATGAGGCATCGTGGCTACCGCCGCTGAGTGACGAGTAGCTGCGTAAGTCGGTTCAGCTCAGCTCAAATGGCCCTTGCGGCGAATCAAGCGAGGCAACCAGACGGGGGATGTCACCCACTCTCATCTCGAGATCAACCCGCAGCGCTTCCAGCATCGGTCGAATGGTGTCCGGTGACGGGTGATAGCCAATGAGCTCTCGCAGTTCGACCCCGCCCGGTGAAGTCTCCGCCGGATGCGGGCAGCCGTCATCCCATTCGATGAGGTTGGGGATCAGGCCATTCCCGGCCATGGTCGGCAGCGTCAATCGCCAGGACAACCGATCTCCCTCCGGCGTCTCCCGGAAGACGTTGTGAACGTCGCCGGGGCTGTACCCGGAAACGTGGGCGTGTGCGGCCACCCGCTCGATGTGCTCGACACGAGCGGTCCAGGTGATCAGACGAGCAGCCCCGATGTTCTCGATGCCGTACCAATACCCGGAGATAGGGCGAGGTTGCCCGGAATCGGGCCCGATGATCTCCAGGTAGGAGGAGCCCAACGACAGCAGGGCGTTCCTCGTGCCGTAGCCGAGATGGCGGCCTCCGGGCACCGCCTCTACGCCAAGACTCTGTGCTAGGTCGCGAACAGTCGCGTCAACGTCAGGGGTTGCGTACACCAGATGGTCGATCATGGCCTAAACCCTACCGGAAGGTCTCCGTAGAGCACGGCTTGTCGAACCGGGCTCAGGTCTCTGCGAGGCTCATCCCATCGAGTTCTCGCAGCAAGACATCCCGGGCGTGCTGCCAGGCTCCGTGCAGCGCACACTGCTCCTGGCCCGGGCACACCTCGCCGTTGAGGACACAGGTGTCGTTGCGGGTCGGGCCCTCCATGACCTCAATCAGCTGCAGCAGCGATATCTCCTCGAGTGAAACGAGCAGCTCGTAACCGCCGTGCGGTCCCGGCGTCGAGCGCACCCAGCGCGCCTTCACCAGGGGATTGACGATCTGGGGCAGGTACTGGCGAGTCGTGGCCAGAGCATCGGCCAGGTCCGGCCCACCGACCCGCGCACTCTCTGCGTGCAGTTCTTGCATTGCCCGCAGGGCAAGATCGGTGCGCCTGTTCAGATCCAATCGCATGCCATCAATCTAATGCGTGCGGACGGAACCGAAGGTCACTCACTGGAGGGCCGAACGTCGCCAACAGCCGCCCCGATCGGTAACCTCACCAGGACACCGCGTTTGGAGCGAGAACAATGATCATCGACGGCTTCACCCACCAGCTCCCCGATACCGATCCCGACGAGACCAGCGAATGGCTCGAGTCGCTCGACACCGTCATCAGCGCCGAGGGACCCGCCCGCGCCCGCTTCCTGATGGCAAAGCTCATCGAGCGCGCCCGAGCGCAGAACGTCGGCGTTCCTGCGTCCGTGAGCACGCCGTACATCAACACGATCCCGGCCGAGCATTCCGCCTGGTTCCCGGGAGACGAGGATATTGAGCAGCGGATCCGCCGATTCGTTCGGTGGAACGCCGCCGTCATGGTGGTCAAGGCCAATCACGAGGCCGAGGGCATCGGCGGGCATCTGTCCACCTTTGCGTCGTCGGCGGTTCTGTACGAAGTGGGCTTCAACCATTTCTTCCGCGGCAAGGGAGACGGCACCCCCGGTGATCATGTCTATTTCCAGGGTCATGCCGCACCGGGAATCTACGCCCGGGCCTTCCTCGAGCGTCGTCTGGACGAGGCCGATCTCGACAACTTCCGCCGCGAGATCGGCGGCGGCCTCTCTTCCTATCCGCATCCGCGGCTCATGCCGGAGTTCTGGGAGTACCCGACTGTTTCCATGGGGCTGGGCCCGATCAACTCGATCTACCAGGCCCGGTTCAACAAGTACCTAGCTCACCGCCAGATCGATCAGACCGACGAGTCGAAGGTCTGGTGTTTCCTCGGCGACGGTGAAACTGACGAACCGGAGACGCTCGGCTCGATCTCGCTCGCCGGCCGTGAGAAGCTCGACAACCTCATTTGGGTCGTCAACGCCAACCTGCAGCGTCTCGATGGTCCGGTCCGGGGCAACGGCAAGATCATTCAGGAGCTGGAGGCGATGTTCCGCGGTGCCGGCTGGAACGTCATCAAGGTCATCTGGGGTCGCGGCTGGGATCCGTTGCTCGCCAAGGACGTCGACAACGTTCTGGTTGAGAAGATGAACTCAACGGTCGACGGCGAGTACCAGCGGTACAAGGCCGAGAGCGGTGCCTTCGTGCGCGAGAACTTCTTTGGTCCCGACCCGCGGTTGCGCCAGATGGTCGAGCACATGAGCGACGACGAGATCTGGCAGCTGCGACGCGGCGGTCTCGACTATCACAAGGTATACGCCGCCTTCAAGGCTGCCAGCGAGTTCAAGGGCGCTCCGACCGTCATCATCGCCAAGACCATCAAGGGTTGGACACTCGGTCCAGACGTCGAGGGTCGCAACGCCACCCACTCAATCAAGAAGCTGACCAACCAGCAGTTGCTCACGCTGCGTCATCGGCTCCACCTGGAGAACGACATCCCCGAAGAGGCGCTGGCCGGCGACTCCGAGCCTCCGTACTTCCGCCCTGCGGAGGATTCGCCGGAGCACAAGTATCTGATGCAGCGTCGGGCTGCGCTTGATGGTGTCATACCTACTCGCCCAATGGAGATCCGCCGACCCCTGGAGATGCCGGACGACTCCGTCTACACCGAATTCGATGCCGGGTCCGGCAAGGCCGAGGTCTCTACGACCGGCGCCTACGTACGCTTGCTGCGCTCGCTGGCTCGTGATGAGAAGTTCGGGCACCGGGTGGTTCCGATCATTCCTGATGAGGGCCGCACCTTTGGCATGGATGCGCTGTTCAAAGAGCTCAAGATCTACGCCTCGCAGGGACAGCAGTATGAGCCGGTCGACCACAACATGCTGCTTTCCTACGTCGAAGGCCAGGATGGGCAGATCCTCGAGGAGGGCATCACCGAGGCCGGTTCGATGGCGAGCTGGATTGCGGCGGCAACCTCCTACGCGACCCGGGGCGTTCCGGTGGTCCCCTTCTTCACCTTCTACTCGATGTTCGGCTTCCAGAGGGTTGGTGACTCGATCTGGGCTGCGGGCGATGCCAGGGCGCGTGGCTTCCTGGTCGGCGGGACTGCCGGCCGTACCACTCTGCTCGGCGAGGGTTTGCAGCATCAGGACGGTCACTCGCTGCTGCTGGCGTCGACGGTGCCGGTGTGCCAGGCCTACGACCCCGCCTTCGCCTACGAGTTCGCCGCCATAGTCAAGGACGGCCTCCGCAGGATGTATGTCGAGAACGAGGACATCTTCTACTACCTGACGGCGTACAACGAGAACTACATACAGCCCCCGAAGCCGGAAGGGGCCGACGAAGGCATCGTCCGCGGGCTGTACCGATTTGCGGATCGTCCGGAAGGCGGAACCCGGCAGGCGACCATCTTGTTCTCCGGTCCGGCGCAGTCCGCCGCCCGAGCTGCACAGCGGGAGCTTCTCGAGCACTACGGGGTCGCCGCCGACCTGTGGAGTGCCACCAACTACAAGCTGTTGCGTGAGGAAGCGGTGGACGTGGAGCGTTGGAACCTGATGCATCCCGGCGAGGAGCAGCGGGTTCCGTATGTGACCGGTCTGCTGCAGAAC
Source organism: Acidimicrobiia bacterium (assembly GCA_030064765.1). GTDB lineage: Bacteria > Actinomycetota > Acidimicrobiia > Spongiisociales > UBA5794 > JAAETI01. Next base: position 3,966 of record JASJEG010000016.1, read on the forward strand.
GGGTCCGGCCCGGTCGTCGCCGTGTCCGACTACATGAAGATGGTCCCCGATCAGGTGGGCCGCTGGGTTCCGCGCCGCTACGTCACTCTCGGTACCGATGGCTACGGGCGATCCGATACCCGGGAAGCGCTGCGTCGCTTCTTCGAGGTGGATGCCGGCCATGTCGTCATGGCGACCCTGTCTGGTCTCGCTGCCGATGGTGCGGTCGACGCCGCGGTGGTGGCGGATGCCATGGCTCGCTACGACATAGACCCCGAGATCGCAAACCCATTCCTCAGGTAAGCGCAGCGAGGTCGAAATGAAGGACCTCTTCGCCTTCGAGAACGTCAATGTCACCATCGACGACACGAAGGTGCTGGGCGACGTGACCCTCGGGATCCCCTCAGGTCACCTGACGCTGGTTGCGGGCGCGTCGGGCTCGGGGAAGACCAGCCTGCTGCGGCTGTGCAACCGTCTCGACGTGCCCACAGCAGGGACGGTCCGGTTCCGCGGCGCCGACCTGGACGATCTCGATCCCCTCGCTTTGCGTCGCCGGGTGGGCATGGTGTTTCAGCAGCCTGTCCTCTTCGGGGGCACGGTGGCCGACAACCTGCGGGTCGCTGCGCCAGAAGCCACCCAGGACCAGCTCACTGCCGCGCTGGCCGGAGTCGAGCTCGGAACGGAGTTCCTGGAGCGGATCGGCGATGACCTCTCCGGCGGGGAGGCACAACGGGTCTGCCTGGCACGAGCTTTGCTCTGCCGGCCCGAGGTTCTGTTGATGGACGAGCCGACCGCCGCCCTGCACCCTGCAGCGCGACGAGCACTCGAGACAACGGTCCAGGCCTTGCAGAGCGATGGCAAGGTCGATGTGATCTGGGTCACCCATGACATGGATCAGATCTCCCGCATGGCCGACCATCTAGTCGTGCTTGCGGAGGGCGATGTGCTCTACGCCGGACCGCCGGGGTCGGCGGAGGCAGAAGCCGCCCTGGCGACCCTTGCGGAGGAGGTGGGCTGATGGGTCAGGGCGATGTCGACGCGCTAGGCCTGGTCACCTCGCTGCTACTCATCGGCGTGGCACTGGCCGTTTCCCTCGGCCAGCAACTTCGCTTGGAGAAGCAGCTGATCTGGGCAACGCTGCGTGCCTTCGCCCAGCTGATCGTCATGGGCATTGTCCTGGCCTGGCTGCTGGAGCCGGGGAGGAGCGTGCTGTACTCGTGGGTTTGGGTGGTCGGAATGGTGGTATTCGCCGCGTGGACGGTGCGCAATCGTGCCCCTGAAGTACCCGCTCTCTTCCCTATCGCTCTTGCCGCACTCACCGCGTCGATGGTGGTGACGATGGGCGTCATCTTCGGCCTCGGTATCTTCCCGATGGAGGCAAGGGCAATCGTTCCCCTCGGCGGGATGATGATCGGCAACTCGCTGGGCAGCACCGTACTCGCCGCTCGCCGCACCGCTGATGAGTTGACCGACAAGCGGCCTGAGGTCGAGGCGAGATTGGCGCTAGGGCATTCCTCCACTCAGGCTGGGCGTCCTTACGTGCGGGAGGCAATCAAGACCGCACTCACCCCCCGCATCGAATCCGCAAAGGCAGCCGGCTTGGTGTTTCTTCCCGGAGCAATGACAGGCCTGATCCTCGCCGGAGTAGACCCAATCGACGCAGTGCTGGTCCAGGCGGCGATCATGTATCTGATTCTGGGGACGGCGGCTACAACTTCGGTAGTGATCGGGCTTGGGTCGCTGAGCCGTCTCTTCACCACCGACCATCGGTTACGCCGGCTGGTTCGCAAATCCTGACCAAGGAGGACCCTCATGGAACTCGGCGTTTCCATCTTCCCGACCGATACCACGATTGATCCCGCCACCCTCGCTCGCGCGGTGGAGGACCTGGGTTTCGAGTCCCTCTGGTTCCCCGAGCACAGCCACATCCCGGCAAGCCGCCACACCCCGTGGGGCGGGAGGGATGATGCTCCATCCCTGCCCGAAATGTACTGGCGCACCTACGAGCAGTTCGTTGCCCTGATGGCGGCAGCCGCAGCCACGAGCCGGCTTCGGGTCGGTAGCGGGATCACCCTCGTTGCGCAGCGAGATCCGATCTGGTTGGCGAAGCAAGTGGCGACCGTCGACTCGCTGTCAAATGGCCGGCTTCTCTTCGGGATCGGGTACGGATGGAACAAGGAAGAGATGGCTCACCACGGCGTGCGTTACCGCGAGCGGCGAGCGCTGCTCCGGGAGAAGGTCCTGATGATGCAGGCCCTGTGGACGCAGGAGGAAGCCGCCTACCGGGGTGAGATGCTCGAGCTCGAGCCGAGCCTGGCGTGGCCCAAGCCTGTGCAGCAGCCGTACCCGCCGATCATCATGGGCAGTGGCGCAGGCCCGAAGACCTTCGCCCACATCGTCGAGTTCTGTGATGGCTGGATGCCTATCTACGGCCGGCACCCCATCGCCGAGCAGATCGCCGACCTCCGCAGGGCCGCCGTGGCGAGAGGGCGCGATCCGGACACCCTGGAGATTGGGGTGTTCAATGCGCCCCGCGATGCGGAGCAGCTCGCAGAGCTGGCCCGGGCGGGGGTGGCGAGAGCGGTATTCGGGCTTCCCGCTGCCGCTCCTGAAGCGGTCATGGAGAGACTTGCTGGGTACGCCACCTACCTGGATGCGATCTAGCCGCTGACAACCTGGCCTCCTACCGGCCCGAAAGCGCAGCCTGCTAGCGAGATTCCTATGCTCATGCGCGGAGAAGGAAGACGGGCACTATCCCGGTGTCGGAGGAGGAGCCAATGAGCAAGCGCCTACCTGCTTTTGCGGTGCTGGCTATCGGGGTGATTGTCCTGATTGTCCTATTCGCCAGCAACCTATTCACCGTCGGCACGGCATTCGAGGAACTGACCGACGCGTTCCGACCAATCATGACCGAAGAAGCCATTGCGGCGGCGGAGGCCGATGTGGCCGGCCTGGGTGCAGTTGCGGACGAGTTCACCAACGACGTCGCTCCGGCAGTTGCGCAGTCGCTCCAGATGTCTCCTGAGGAACTCGGTGCGTTCCTTGGCACCAACTATCCGGCGGTAGCGGCCGGCGTGGCAGCCCTTCCGGCGATCGTCCCGCGTTTTACCGAGGTAGTCGAGCTGCTTGCGGCGCAGCAGGCCAACTTCGAGTCGGCCGACGCCATCCCCACCACGAACCTTCCGGCGAGCACGGTGCCGTGGATGATCCTGCTGATTGGGGTCGCCGCCGTTGGGGTCGCCATCTACATGCTCGGCCCGAGCGAGCGGGCCTGGCTGATGGCGACGATCTTCGGTGTCCTGGTTGTTGCTCTCAGCCTGCTGCTGTCATTCCTACCCAAGTCGTCGGCCGCAGATGACCTCAATGACGCTTTGCGGCCCAAGTACAACGCCGAACTAGTCGCCGACGCAAGGCAGGCGGTAGGCGTCATCAGCGCCATGGGAAAGCAGATGCAGGCGGAACTACTACCCGATCTCGCCGCCCAGTTGCAGATGAGCGAAAGCCAGATGGTCGGATTCCTCGGCCAGTTCCCGGCAACCGAAGCTGCACTGGGAGGTCTCGGTGACTCGCTGGATCGCTTCGGCTCGATGGTTACCGCTTTCGACAGCCAGCTGGACAACTACAACACCATCAAGGGCACGGAGCTCTATCCGATAGCGCTGCTGATACTGATGACCGGCCTGCTGGTGATCGCTTGCGGCGTGTGGCGGTTCGTTGTCGACCGGCGGGCGGAGTCGACAGCAGCTCTAGAAGGTTCGGGCTAGCCGGGGTCAGCTCGCCGCCGCCGCCGGGGTCTTCTTTGCGCGAACCCCACTGCGCATTGGCAAAGTGAGGGTGAAGACCGTCCACTCGCCTTCTTCACCGAGCTCGAGTTCGCCATTCATGAGCTGGGCGAGCTGTCGCGCCACAGACAGGCCAAGACCAACCGAAGCGGGCTGGGTGGCACTGTTCTTGGCGCGGGCATAGGGTTCGAACACCTGATCTCGCATGTGGAGCGGCACGCCCTCTCCGTTGTCGCGAACCTCGATTCGAGCAGTCTCTGCGACCCGACGGACGTGGATCTTGACGGTGTTGCCCCCGTACCGCTCGGCGTTGGTGAGCAGATTGCGCAGTATCTGACGCACCCGGCCGGAGTCGGCCCAGATCTCCAGGTCTTCCTGCATGGCGAAGTCGACCCGTCCGGAATGCGAAGAGAGCACCTCGCCGATCAGCCTACGAATCGAAAGAGCGTCAGGGGCGATGACCAGCGTCCCCGCCTCTGCTCTGGCGGCGGTGAGGAGGTCATCAACGATGTTCGCAACCTCCCGGCTCTGTGATGCGATCAGACCGATGAGGTCGGCCTGCTCCTCGGGAGAGAACTTGCCGCGTTGCTCGTCGAGCTCGTGAGCGAATCCCAAAACGGCGGTCAACGGCGTGCGTACCTCGTGGCTAACCGATGCGATGAACTCATCCTTGGCGGCCAGCAGTTCCTCGAGCTTGCCTTTGGCATCCCGCCGCTCCCAGTAAGCACCGATCATCTCGGCTACCGATCGGAGCAGGTGTTTCTCCTCGGCCGACCAGTACCGGTCGCGGTCGTGACAGGTGAGTCCCACGCTGCCGACCCATTTGCCCTCTGCCGTGATGGGAAGCAGTACCTCGCTTCCGATGAACGACGCTTTGTAGAAAGCCACCGTCAACGGGTCGAGGTCCCCAATCACCGTGGAATAGGCAAGCCCGGACCCGAGCGCGTCTTGCGCGCGAACGCCGACCTTCCAACCGGTGAGTTCCCACCTGCCCGGGGTACCCTCGGGATCAGAGGCATGAAGGACATCACGGACGGTTGCCATGTTCCCGTGCTCGTCTGCCTCGCCGTGGGTGTTCGTCTCGAGGAAGACAGTGTCGGCCTCGATCCCGTCGATGACCGCGCCCAGGGCGGAACCGACCGGATCGACGACATCTCGCTTGAGAAGGGCGCGGGAAGCGGTCGAGACCGCCCGCTCGAAGCGCAGCGCCTGTTCTCGGCGCGCAGCCAGGCGTTCAGCACTACTCATGTAGAGCCCGGAGACAATGAGTGCGGTGGCTCCAAACACGACCGTGCCGGCAGCCAGGGCGACTCCCTCACCCCAGGTCATGCCAAAGACGATTCCGGCAACAACAGGGGCGGCAACCACTGCAATGAACCCGGACGCGACGATATGCCGACCTATCCAATCGGCCAGCACACGCTTTGCATCCGTGACTTTGTTCATAGACACGACTCCTCCGTGAGTCATGTACGCGGTTGTTGCTTCAGCTCACTGTCGGCCGCATTGGCGACGGGACAAGGGGTCAATCAGGCGGCATCACGTGCTGACGGATCCACGTGTGCATGGCGATTCCCGATGCGACACCGGCGTTGATGGAGCGGGTAGAGCCAAACTGGGCTATCGAGTAGACCGCCGTACAGTGGTTGAGCATCTCCGCTGATAGCCCCGGGCCTTCCTGCCCGAAAACGAGAACACAGCGGGCGGGAAGTGATGCGGTCTCGAGGGGACGGGCTTCGGGAATGATGTCGATGCCGATCACCTCGATCTGAGCCGAATTCACCCATTCCGCAAACTCCGCTACCGACGGATGGTGGCGTACGTGCTGGTACCGGTCGGTCACCATCGCTCCGCGCCGATTCCACCGGCGCCGCCCCACAATGTGCACCTCGGCTGCGAGGAAGGCATTGGCGTTGCGGACAACAGTGCCGATGTTGAAGTCGTGCTGCCAGTTCTCGATGGCAACCTGGAATGAATGCCGGCGCTCATCGAGGTCGGCAATGATCGCCTCCCTGCTCCAGTACCGATATCGGTCGAGCACATTGCGCCGGTCACCTTCGGCCAGGAGATCGGGATCAAGTCGCGGGTCATCGGGCCAAGGCTCAGGATGGGGCCCCACTCCGACTTCACGATCTGCCATGAGCGACAGGTTAGGAGCGGGCAATGTCATGTGACATTCGTCATCAGGTTGTCATCGGGGTAAGCCCTAGTTGCCCGCGCCGGCCCTCTGGCCGATGGTGAGGGCATGGACAACATCAGGCTTCGAACCAAGCTCATCTTCTGGCTTCTGCTGGGTTTCTTGTCGGTTGCGACCGCTGAGGTCACCGTCTCTTCCGCCCCGTTTGCCTTCATCAACCCGGTGGAGACCGTCTTCCTCACCCTCTTCTACGGGAGCCATCTCCTCTTGTTCGCCTGGCTGGCGTTCCGGCGAGGCTGGCCGAGCCTCGCCACTCTCTGGCTGGCCGGCGTTCTCTTCGGCCTGTACGAGTTCTACATAACCAAAGTGCTCTGGGCGCCACCGTGGGGAGACACGATCTCCGTCGGCCATATCGACCTGGTGGCGCTGATCGTGCTCGCCTTCTTCTGGCACCCGTTCATGGCGTTCATCTTCCCGCTGGCCATCGGCGAGAGGATCGGCACCACCAGCCAGGGGATCAGGAGTCAGCTTCCCCGATGGCTGATCGAACCCTCGCGGCGCCGCCGCATCCTCATCTTCACCATCGCCGCCCTTACCCACGGGATGATTATCCGCAGCTCCGGGGTGGTCCTCGTTCCTACCGCCAGCGCTGTTCTCGCCGTGACTGCCGTTGCGTGGTGGTGGCGGCGGGGAGGCCGCAACCGTGTCTGGACGCTACGCAGCCTGCTGCCCTCGGACCGCCAGGGCAGAGGTATCGCCGTCCTGGTCGGCTTCTGGTACGTGACCTTCATTCCGTTGTGGAATCCCGGGTTGATGCCGCCGCTACTCGCGCACGTGATCGTCTGGCTTCTCTATGCAGGGTTCGCGGTCCTGTTCACAACCTCACGGCGGGCAACCACTGCCTTGGAGCAGGCCGGTCCCCGACCGGCATGGCCCCGTCGGCGTGTGATCCAGTGGGTCGGGTCCCTCCTCATCCTCTCTCTGCTCGGCTCACTGGGTCGCCCCGAGGTAGGCGTTGTGGTGGTGTGGGGTATTGCGACAGTCGCCGGCTTACGGATGCTCATCGGGACACTGCGTAGTGCGCTGCGGGTCACAGCTACAGAAGAGCCGCCCGCCTCCCGTGATGACGACCGAGCGCATACGTAGTCACGGCCAACCCCACCGCACCAACGCTTGCAGTTGTCGTCTTGACGACACGCCGAGCGGTACGGCTGAACTCGACGATCGGCCAGCCGCGGGCCCGGGCAACTGCCTCGAGTCCGTTGTCAGGATTGACGGCCACCGGATGGCCAACGACTTCGAGCATCGGCAGATCGCTCACCGAGTCGCTGTACGCGTAGCAAAGGGCAAGGTCGTAGCCCTCCCGGGCGGCGACCCGCTCGATGGCGCGCGCCTTCTCCGGCCCGTAGCAAAACGGGTCGGACAACCCTCCTGTGTAGATGCCGTCCACCGTTTCCGCAACGGTGGCGATAGCCCCGGTCATCTCCAGCTCGACGGCCAGGCTCTGCACGATCTCGATTGGGGACGCGGTGACCATGTAGGTGTCGCGATCGGCTTCCTGGTGCAACTGGATGAAACCCTGCGATTCCTTGCGGACATCGTCGAGCAACTGGGGGATGATGTCGTCACCGAGTGTCATCAGCTCTTCAACGGAGCGCCCCTCAATAGCGCTGAGGATGCGGTCGCGCACGGCATTCGCCTTCTCGTCGGACGCTCCCGAGAAACGGAAAGTGATCGCCTTCCACGCATCGGAGAGGAGCTCACTGGTCGGCACCATGCCGTGACGCCACGCGGCGCGACCGAACACAAAGGCCGAAGAGCCCGCGATGAGGGTCCGATCGAGGTCGAAGAACGCTGCTGCACGTCGGTTTTCAGCCATGGTCACCTTCCGGTTGCGTCCCGCTCACGTTACCCCGAGGTGCACCTCCCCCATTTCGTTTTGGCGTACGCAGCGCCAACATATTGGCGCAAGATCCGCAAGAACCCGGGGGGGCGGCTCCCCAACTCGTTTTGGCGTACGCAGCGCCAACAAATTGGCGCCAGATCCGCCAGTTCGAGGGAGCAGGTGCGCTACATCCCGAGGAGGGCAGTGCGGAATGTGTCCTCCATGATGCCGAGCACGCCGTCGAGGGTCTCGGGGACAAGCAGGAGCACTGCCCCGATACTCGCAAGAGCGGCGAAGATCTTCACCGGGAGACCGATGAGGAAGACGTTCGACTGGGGGGCGAAGCGGGCGGCGATGCCGAGCACCACCTCGGCGATGAACAGCGCGGCCAGGGCCGGCATGGCCAATTCGATGGCCGCGATCATCATCCGGCCCATGAGCCCGAGAGCAATGTCGCCGAGACCTCCGGCCAGCGAGATCGTGCCGGTGACTGCGACGGCGTCGAAACTCACCCCGATCCCGGCCACCAGCAGGCGGTCGCCACCGAGGAGAAGGAACATGGCGATGGCCATGATGTTGAAGATGCGGCCGAAGATGGTGACCTGGTTGCTGGAAATGGGGTCGAATATGGCTGCGGCACTAAGACTCGAGGTGAAGTCGATGAGGGCACCACCGACGGTGAACAGATAGAAGATGATGCCGGTGAGAAAGCCGAGGGTCAGCCCGACAACTGCGTTTGTGAAGCCCCCGACGAGGAGAACGGCAATATCCCCCGATCCGGCAATGGGATCGGCGAACGTGTAGCCGAGCACGATTACCAGCACCATGCGGCCGGTGGCGGGGAACGCCTTGAAGATGGGTGAGGCAATCACAAAGCCGGCCACCCGGATGCTCGCCAGCAACATGCCTGCCACCCAGTCGCCGTTGATGACAATGTCGAGAGGCATGCCGGCCGTCCTAGATGGTTGGGATCAGCGACCAGAGACCGATCACCCAATTGGTCAAAGTCCGGATCATCCATTGCCCTGAGAACAGCATGACCATGCCCATAGCGACGACCTTGGGCACGAAGGTGAGGGTCATCTCCTGGATCTGCGTGATGGTCTGCAGCAGCGAAATCGTCACGCCGACAAACAGGGCCGTCATCAGGATGGGGCCGGCGATAGTGGCGGCTACCTGGAATGCCTCGGCAACGATCTCGATGACCTGGGCATCACTCATGCCACTGCCCCCTTGACCGATTCGACCACCGAGCCGATCAGCAGGGCCCAGCCGTCAACCAGCACGAACAGCAGCAGCTTGAGGGGTAGCGAGATGAACACAGGCGGCAGCATCACCATGCCCATGGACATCAACACTGCGGCGACGATCAAGTCAATGACCAGGAACGGCACGAAGATCAGGAAACCGATGATGAAGGCACTCCGCAGTTCCGAGATGACGAAGGCCGGGATCAGAGTGCTGGCCGGAACGTCGAGTTCGGTAGTCGGCTGCGGTTGATCTGCCAGATCCATGAATAGCCGGAGGTCGTCTTCTCGAGTCTGCGCCAGCATGTAGTTGCGCAGCGGCTCGTAGCCGGCCGACATGGCCTCCCCCTGGCCGATCTCGCCGTTCAGCAGCGGTTGGACGGCGACCTCGTTGATCTCGCTGAAGACTGGGCCCATCACAAAGATGGTGAGGAAAACCGAAAGGCCGATCAGCACCTGGGACGGAGGAATCGTCTGCACCCCGATTGCGTTCCGGGTCAGAGCCATGACTACGACAAAACGGGTGAATGAGGTCATCAGCAACAGAATCGAAGGAGCCACCGAGCCAATGGTGAGCAGCAGGATGATGATGACGGTGTTGCTGAGCGCACCGTCCTCCGACTCCACCGTGATGGAGATGTCGGGAACCTCGGCTACTTCGGGGACCTCAACGAGCGGGGCAACAGTGGTAGATGTGGTCGAAGTCGTGGAGGAACCGGGCGACTGCGTATCGCTCACCGCTGGTTCGTCGATCTGGATCTGGACAAGGCCGTCGTCCAGGGGCCCTTCCTGAGCTGAGGCCACGCCGCCGAGCAGTGTGCCGGCAAACAGGATCGCTATGACTAGAGCTCTACCTGCGGCTCGCACCGACCGACCTCCACGGAGACTGGGCCGGACCGCGCACTGTCATCAGTTGCAGTCGGCGAACCAGGCCAATCCGTGGCGGTTCGGTGATTCCGTTCGGTAGGGCGCCTGCCGTATCGGTGGCGGGCACGGCATCCGTTGCCGGCTCCTCAACCGATTCTTCGACCGGTTCGGGCAGGGCTTTGAGCTCAGAAATGAGGCCGACACCGGATTCCCCGGCGCCGACCAGGAGCCTCTTGTCGTCAATCTCGACGACGGCAACCCAGGTGTTCTTGCCGAGCGCCGCCTTGTCTGAGATGCGCAGCCGGTTTGGCTTGGTTCCCCTGGTGCGCCGCACGTACCACCAGAGAATGAGCGGAACGGCGATGACTACGGCGAATCCGGGCAGCACATCGGTGAAGAAGTTGATGGCGATCATGACACGGGCTCGCAGACCTCGGTTATTCGCACCCCGAGCTGTCGTCCGACAACGACTATGTCGCCCCGGGCGATCATCGCCCCATTGACGAGGATGTCTACGACATCCCCTGCGCTGCGATCCAGGGCGAAGACGGTGCCCGGTCGCATTGTGGTCAGGTCACGTACCTGGACCGTTCCCCGAGCGACTTCGACGCTCACCCTGGTTGCGACATCGGAGAGTATCGAGAGGTCGTGCTGCGAAGGAACGGTTCCGCTCCTCCCTAGATCAGGAAGCGTGGCCGGGGCCACGCTTGGCCCCTCCCCAGCAGGCTCATCGACCGGAATAGAGCCTCCGAGGAGGGAGCCGAGCGTGGCCTCGACAACCCAAAGGACAGTGAGTGGCCTGGAATCGGCAACCAGGTCGAACGCAAACGCTTCGGCGCCTTGCGGATCGACCGTGGCCGGAGAAGAAACAAGCTGCGGCGGGGAAGCCTGGAAGAGAGGGCCGCCGGCCGCGGCAATGCCGGCAAGGGCGCCGGCAACGAGAGCATCGGTGAGGCGAATGGCATCAAGCGACGCTTCTGCCGTCACCAGCCCGGAGGCGGGGACGATCGTCAGCAGCGAGCCGGTGCCCGAGCCACCGACCACGTCGGTGCGGTTGACCATCATGCCGGGAGCGCCGAGGGCTTCTGCGACAGGAACGGCAACTACCTGGCCGACATGGATGTCAACGCCCGAGCTCTCCCCCACCGTGCGGGCTGCGGATTCGACCATTGCTGCGAGCATGTCGACGGCTGCCATCATGTCACCGCCGCTGGGGTGATGAGGCTGCTAGATGTACCGCTGGTTGCATCCACCAACGATGACCTCCGGTCCGGTCTTGGGTTGCCGCGCTATGCGGCTCTCGCCCATAACCGTCGGCCAAGACCGGCCCAAATCAAGCGGTCGCGACTGGGCCGGAGCCGGATAGGTGAGATCCGACTCCGACCCGCCTTCCCGCACACCGCCTGCCGGCAAGAGGCTGATTCCACCAGCCGGCAATCTTCAGTTGAGGCTGGAGACAGTCGTGTGTAGAAGTGCCACGAAGCGGGAGCTGCGCAGCAACTCCAACCCAGCCGAAGTCGCGTAGCGACTTCGACCTTCGGGGCCGGCGGCCCCGAAGGCAGTTACTGAACCAGGACTTCGGTGAGCACCACCCGCAGCACCTCACCGTCGGTGTAGACGCTCAGCGCTTGTGTGGTGAGTTGCTCCCGCAAGGTGGCAAGGGCCTCAGGGCCGACCAGCTCGGCTGCCGTGTAGGCAGACACCACGTCGAGCACCGCATCCTTCAGCACCGGGACCCGCTCCCCGACGACTGCGCTGTCGCCGCCCTCGGGCAGCACAACGGCAAACTTGAGCCGGGCATACCGCACCGGGTCGTCGGACAGGGTGACGGTCATCTCATCGACCTCGATGACGGCACCTTCGACCGGGACGGTCGTGGTCGTCACGCTGGCTTCCTCTGCGCCGCCACCGCCGCCGAGGAACATGAAGTACACGACGCCGAGCAGGACAACGGCTCCGCCAATCATGCCGAACAGCTTGCCTTTGCCTTTCTTCTGTGGTTCTTCTTCTTCTACGCCAATTGGTTCGTCAGCCATTGAGCTCACCTCTATCAACAACGACGACTAGCTCGACACGCCGGTTGGCCGCCTTACCCTCGTCTGTCTCGTTACTTTCTCTCGGGCGGTATTCGCCATATCCGGTCGCTACCAATCGAGCCGGATTGATGCCTTCCCACTTCGCCAGGGCCTTGAGCACTGCCAGGGCCCGATCTGCGGACAGGTTCCAGTTGTCGTAACCGAAGCTGTCCAGCGGAACTGTGTCGGTGTGACCCTCAACGAGAACGTCGTTCTCGAATGTCGATAGGGTCGGTGCGATTGCGGCAACGATCGCGTCGCCATCGGCTCCGAACTCGGCGGAGCCGCTGGAAAAGAGGACGTGGTCGGTGGCAATGGCAATCACCAGGCCACGCGAAGTCAGCTCGAAGTCGACCGCACCGGCAAGTCCGGCATCCTCCAGAGCCAGCTGAATCGCATCGCGGACTTCGACGAGTTGCTCGTCGGTGCTGACCAGGTCTTCGGTACCACCCGCTCCCGGATCGTCATCGACGCCTTCGTCACTTCCTTCTTCTTCGTCGATGTTGGAGTTGGGATCGTGGTCGTCAAGCGGCTCTTCCTCCTCGAGCATCTCGATCGAGGGGAGCCCATCGAGAAGTGCTGGAGCACCGAAGCTCTCAACCTCGGCGGTGCCGTCGCCCATATCGGCGCCGACGAATCCCGTACCGCTATTGAGGAGACCTTCGGAAACTGCGGGATTGTCAAACGGGTCGGCAAGGCCCGAAACGAACAACTGGAACTTGGTTTGGTCCACCTGCGAGATCGCATAGAGCATCACGAAGAAAGCCATGAGCAGTGTGACCACGTCGGAGTACGTCGTCAGCCATCGCAGCTCATTCGGCTCCTCGGGCTTCTTGCGCTCGCGTGCCATCAGGCGGCCTTACCGGATGCCCGCTTCGAGCGCTCTTGATGGCCGACCCGCTGATCGGGGTTGATGTAGGCCTCGAGACGCTCGACAACCATGCGGGGGCTGGCGCCGCCCTGCACGGCCAGGATGCCGTCCATGACCAGATCCTTCTGCGCCATCTCCAGATCGTGAAGACGCTGCAGCTTCGAAGCGATGGGCAGGAACACGAGGTTGGCGAAGATGACGCCGTACAGGGTGGTCAGCAAGGCGACCGACATGCCGAGACCGAGCTGGGCCGGGTCGGAGAGGTTGCCGAGCATGTTGATCAGACCGACGACGGTGCCGACCATGCCCATGGTCGGTGCGTAGCTTCCCATCGTTTTGACGTACCCGATGACGGGAGCGTGACGCTCCTCCAGGGCGGCGAGCTCGATCTCGAGCACTTCGCGCACCACGTCACCGTCGACACCGTCGACGATCTGCTGGAGACCGAGCTTCATGAACGGGTCGTCGAGATCCTCGAGTTGCTCCTCGAGAGCGAGGACGCCTTCCTTACGGGCGATCTCGGCGAACTTCATGAGACGGTCGATGGCCTCGCCCGGATCGGGCTCTTTGCCTGTGAAAGAAATGATGATGCCCTTCGGCACCGGCTTGATGTCGGCAAGCTGGAAGCCGGACAGCGAAACACCGACGCTGCCGAGGACAACGAGAAGTAGGGAGGAGGGACCGATGAGGGCGCCGAAGGAGTTGCCGTCCATGACCGTCGCCACAACGATGGCGACAATGGCGATGATGATGCCGAGGTAGGTCGTCATGAGCTACTCCCCTCCACCTTCTATCGCATAGAGCTTGGCCCGGCCCCGGGGGCGGCGGTTGTGAGCGGCGGCAAGCACTGAGGCACGAATGCGTTCAATGCGAGCAACCAGATGTTCGGGAACGTCGACGACCACCATGCGGCGTCCACCAGAGAGAACAATGACTGTATCGGGCGTTTCTTCAATCGCCTCGATGAGGTTGGCGTTCAGCAAGACCGTGCGGCCCGCTATGGGCGTCACAGGGATCATTGAGTCGCACCTCCTTGTGCTCTCTAGGCCCGAAATCCGTTTGGGCTGATTCTGTTCCGTACGGTGCTTACTGTCGGGCAACGGTCGCGCTGCTTAACGACCGAATTTCTTTTAGTGCGCGAGATAGTCACCGCAGCTGCGGAAGAAGGGGTGCCACACGTCGCAAAACCGCACGCCCGACTGCAGGGTGGGCTGCTCGCTAGCATCCCCCTCGATGTAGCGACTCCCCCACCCCCTTGCCCTGTAACTGCTACCGGAGGTCCCACCGATGTTGTCGCCCAACTCCGACGATCTCTCCGGGCATGTTGCTCTGATCACGGGGGCCAACCACGGTATCGGCGCCGCCACCGCACACCGGTTGGCTCGGCACGGAGCGGCGGTGATGATTACGTACCTCCGCATCAACGATCCACCCGATCCCGGTATCCCCGACGCATATCGCCGCAATCGAGCGGCAAGCCCCGACGACCTGATTGCATCCATCCGGGCTGCCGGTGGCCGAGTCGAAGCCGTCGAAGCCGACCTTCTCGACGCAGATACTCCCGTCCGTTTGTTCGATGCCGCAGAGAAGGCCTTCGGGCCAGTTGACATACTGATCAATAACGCAACCGGGTGGGTGGCAGACACCTTCGCGGCTGATTCCACGGATCGGCTCGGCCGCAACCTGACCGCCGTATCAGGAGAAACCTTCGATCAGCAGTTCGGTGTTGATGCGCGCGCGGCTGCGCTCTTGATTGCTGAGTTCGCTCGCCGCCACGCGCAACACGGAATGACCTGGGGTCGAATCATCGGCTTGACATCGGGCGGACCGCTCGGGTTTCCCGAGGAGGTCTCATACGGTGCCGCCAAGGCCGCGCTCGAGAACTACACGATGTCAGCGGCTCTCGAGCTCGCCGAGCGAGGCATAACTGCCAACATCGTTTATCCCCCGGTCACCGATACGGGTTGGGTCACCGACGAAGTCCGAGCAGTCGTGGCCTCGGACCGACGACTCGTTCACATCGCCGAGCCTGAGGAAGTGGCGGAGGTGATCGCCTTCCTTGTTTCGGATCGCGCCGTCCTGGTGACCGCCAACACCATCCGCCTCAGGTAGCGATCAGCTCTCGTCGGCGGGAGGGGTGCTCACCTCTATGACGTTGGCGAGGGGGATCTCCACGCCGGATTCGAGCTCCAGCATCGGCCCATCTGCGGTGAACCGCACGGTGTCGACCACGCCGGTGATCTGAGTTCCATGCACGGTGTAGGCGTGGATCTCCTTGCCGACGGTGCCCATTGCCAAGGTGGTCTGCTGGAATCCGAGCAATGCCTGATTGGTCTCGGAGATCGCCTGCAGAGTCTCGACCGTTGTGAACTGGGCAGTTTGCTCCAGCATGGCGGTTGCGTCGGTCGGAGCCAGCGGGTTCTGAAACTTCATCTGAGCGACGAGCAGCTTGAGGAAAGCGTTGCTGTCGAGCTGCCCGAGCGCAGATTCAGTGCTTGTCGTTGCTATCGGTGCGCTGCCTACTGATTCGATCATGGTGCTAGATCCTCAGGTCGTTGTCGGTGCGCTCAGCACGACGGAACGTGGGGCGGGAGCGGCGGGCTGGTGCAGGCTCGTCTTGATCCTGCCGCTGTCCGTTGCGACGACGATCGTCGCCGGTCATCACGAAACCGCGGTTCTCCAGGACACCCTGCAGCTCCTCGAGGAAAGGCTGAACGCCAGCAGTGGCCGTCGAGGCAGATGCCGGTACCACGTGTACCTCGGCACCGCCGCGGACGGAGACGACTAGGCGTAACCCCTCGATCTCCGGAATGTCAACCACCATGGTGCGCGGTGGAGGCTGGTTCGCCTGCATCTCGACCGCCTGCATTACCCGCTCAGCCAGGGCGGAGTGTTGTATTGGTGCCGCCGGTGTGGTGACGGGTGTTGCGGGGGCATTTGGCTGTGGCGAACTGCCGGCAACAACCACCTGGTGCGGTTGGCTCTGTGGAGTCGGCCGTGCTCCCTCAACGCGCACAGTCGATTCGCGCAGCGGCACTGCACTATCGGCAGCCACCTGCATGGGGCGTTCGGTCATCTGGACATTGGGGGTTGACTCCGGCGCAGCGTCGCGACGGGCAACGCCCATCGAAGGCGCAACGGGCGGCGCGGAGGCGGTTGCCGTAGCTTCAACCGGGCGATCCGCAGTGGGGAGAGGATTCACCGGAATCCCCCGATCGGGCTTTGCCACGGGCGCTCGATCAACGCGGACAGGCTGAGCCGGCTCGGCTGCCACCGGCTCGGCCGGTGCGGTGCGCACGGGAGCAACCACAGGGTCGGCTGTGGCGGGAGGCTTCACCGGCGCGGCGGGCGGCGGCTCGGGTCGTGGCTGCACCACCGGGTCGACCGGCTCAAAATCGCCGGAAGGATCGACCTCCGGCGGCGCGGCAACCACCGGCGTCTTCGTCGGGGCCGGTGCTGCGTCCAAGGGATCGGCCACGGGTTGTGGCGGTTTCGGCAGGCTGCCGGCGGCAACGAGGGGAGCTTCGGCGGCGACGACCGGTTCGCCCGTTGCGTCGGCAACAGGGACCTCGGTGGCAACCGGAGGTTGCGGCAGCGTATCGGGCTCCTGGACCACCGGCGCTGCGGGAGGCGCCGTCGGTGCAGGTGATTCGCCCTTTGCGTAGACGGGGTCGACGAACCGACCGTCGATGATCGGGGGCCGCTCCACAGACGGGGTGGCGACGACGTCGACCTTCCCCGCTGTCGGAATTGTGATGTGGCGACCGAGGCGCGTTGGCTGCCTGTCTTCGGAGGGCTGCGGGTTGCTTCCCCCGGTCAAGTCGGCAGCCTCTTGCTCACCGTCTCCTTGCCGGCCGGCGATCTGCTGGACGGCGTTCGGGTCGAGTTGCGGGACCATGCCGAGGGTCTGAGCGAGCATGGCACCGAAGCCCTCTTCCCCCTGTGGCAAGTCGACCGGGGCCGGCTCGGCCGCCAGCGGCATCATCGTGTTCTGTGGTTCGATCATCACACCACGCCTCCGAGTTGTCTGTAGTAGTCGAGAACCCGGGGCACATAGGCCTGAGTCTCTGCGATGTTGGGGATTCCTCCGGCTTCCCGCACTCGACCCGGGCCGGCGTTGTAGGCAGCCAGGCCGAGCTCGGTTGAGCCAAATTCTCTGATTGTCCATGCGAGGTAGCGGGCACCGCCGTCGAGGTTCTGTACCGGATCCCAGGGGTCGACCTCGAGGCCGTCGGCCGTCCCGGGCATGAGTTGGGCGAGACCGATGGCTCCGGAGTGGGAAACGGCGTCCGGACGGAATCCCGACTCCTGCCACACCATTGCCGCCAACAAACGGGGATCCAGTCCGGCGCTGGTCGCCGCTCGCTCGATTTCGGTGGCCCACGCCTGGCCCGCCGTCGGGAGTTTGGCTATCCAGGTGCCGTCATCGGCTGTCGGAAGCACACCGGGGTTGATCACGATCGGCGTGCCGAGGATCCCGACCGGAACAGCCGGGGCAGTTGTCATCGTTCGTGGCGACGCGAGAACGGGCCCACCCGTCTCGGTCGGTCGCTGGGCGGATGCCAGCGTGTCGGCAAAGGTGCGGGTTGCGGGCACCGTATGGCGGATCGCGCCCTGGATCTGGGCGACCCTGGAGCCAACGGCACTCAGCGAAGGAATGCTCATACCAGTCCGTCCCCGCTGCGGGCGTGCAGCATGCCCATCAAGTCGTCAAGGGCCTTATCGGCGGACCGGGCAGCTTCCTTGGCCAACTCCTGTTTGCGCTTCTGATCGAGTCGCTCGGCTGCATCGAGATCGGAAGCAGAGCGGCGCCAGGCATCGGTCTTGGCCTGCATGGCCCGCTCCGATTGTTGGAATGCGTGGGTGGCGGCGGTGACCATCTCGTAGGAACCCAGGCCGCGCAGCTGTAGAGAACGGAGGTTCATCGCCCCGATGATCTCCCCGGCATCGATGTCCTCACGATGCCGCTCCTTCAACTCCTCTAGCTTCTGTCGTGCTTGCTCGTGAGCTTTCCGGGTATTGGCCAGCGATGCCCGCGCCTGCTTCTCTTCAATGGCACGGAGCCGGGTCAACACGCTGAAGGGGTTGCCGCGCTTCATGAGAGCCCGATCTGAGGCCGGAGGGCGTTGAGTTGGGCCCACGCCTCTTCGAAGCCGACGGTCTCATGCGAGGGCTGCCGGAGGAATTCCACCAGGCTTGGCTTGGCGGCAAGACCGCGGTCCGCAGCCGGGTTGGTGCCGGGCACGTAGGCCCCGACCTCAACCAGTTCCCGGACCTCCTCGGCTGCAGCCAGCGCATCCTGGGCAGCGACGACGGTGTCACGCCGCTCGGGAGCAACGAGCCGCGGCGCCAGTCGGGACAGGGAGGCCAGTGGATCGATAGCCGGGTACCGACCCGAAATCGCAATACGCCGATCGAGGACCACGTGGCCGTCGAGAATCGAGCGTGCGGTGTCGGCGATCGGGTCGTTCATGTCGTCGCCCTCAACAAGGACGTTGTAGTAGCCGGTGATCGTGCCCCGGGAACGAGGCCCGGCCCGCTCCAGCATGCGAGCCAGCAGAGAGAACACAGAGGGGGTGTAGCCGCGAGCGGTAGGTGGCTCGCCGGCCGCCAAACCGATCTCGCGCTGGGCCATCGCAAGGCGGGTGAGAGAGTCCATCAGCAGCAGCACGTCATTGCCCCGGTCGGCGAACCACTCGGAGATGCGAGTAGCGAGCAGCGAGGCCCGCAACCGCATCAGCGCCGGCTGGTCGCTGGTTGCCACCACAACGACCGAGCGGGCCATACCTTCCGGGCCGAGCTCGTCCTCAATGAACTCACGAACCTCGCGGCCGCGCTCACCGATCAGAGCCAGGACCGCAACGTCGGCGCCGGTGCCCCTCGCCATCATGCCCAGCAGCGTCGACTTGCCGACGCCCGAGCCGCCGAAGATGCCAATCCGCTGGCCTTTGCCGGTGGTGCAGAAAGTGTCGAGCAGGCGAATCCCGGTCGGGAGCGGTTCGTTGATTCGGAGCCGGTCCAACGGGGATGGAGCCTCAGCACCAACATCGATCGGCTCTCCCCGCAGGGGCGGGCCACCGTCCATCGGACGGCCCAGACCGTCGATGACCCGGCCGACCAGGTCGATCGACATCGGCATGGAAAGACCGTCACGATCGGCTGTCACGACATCGCCCTTACCGATCCCGGATACGTCGCCATAGGGCAGGACCCGGGCACCTTCCGGAGTCAAGGCGATGACTTCGGCTTGTCGGACTTCGTCATCGGTGCGGATCGCCAGAGAGTCACCAATCTTGAGGCGGAGCCCACGGACTTCGAGCTCATGGGTGGTAACGCGAGCAACCCGGCCCGAGACACGCCAGGGTGACTCGTGTGCCAGCTCATCGAGGCGGGACCGCAGCAGCGTTGTCACGAAAGCACCTCGCGGGCCACATGCAGCGCCGCTTCCCGGGTCAGCTCCGCTGTCGCCCAGCGGCCGCTGACACGAGCCTCTCCCGGCCGCAGCGATGGATCACGCTCCATGCTCATGCCGTTCGGCAGCCGCACCGTGTCGCTAACTGCATCCCAGTCCTGGGGATGAATGGCTACAACCATGTCTTCGTCGTCGAGACCGGCAACAGCATCCTGGATGCGCCGAGCAAGGGCGGCGCCCTCATCGGGAGGAAGCTCGCCGACCACGAAGGTTGCCACCTCGAGGGCGGCATCGAGTGTCTCGGCAACGGCGCGGGACCGATAGTCATGGAGACCCTGCACCGCAGCTCGCAGTGCAGCATCAACCCGGGAGATCGCACCCTCCATTTCGGCACGACCGGCGGCTACACCTTCCCGTCTCCCGGCGGCGAAGGCTTCGGCACGGGCTTCTTCGATCAAACCGGCGGTGGCGTCGTCAACGAAACGCAGCCCACCGTTCCCGTTCCCGAAGGCGGGCGGCGTGGCAGCAGCTGCGGCGTTGCGGATGACCCTATTCAATGAGCTCGTTCTCCTCTCCGCGGGAGATGACGATCTCGCCCGCCTCCTCGAGGAGCCGGACCGCGGCAATCACCTTGGTTCGGGCGGCCTCGACGTCGGACCGGCGCACCGGACCGAGCAGATCGATCTCCTCGAGCAAGCTTTCCTTGGCCCGAGATGACATGTTGCGCATGATGCAATCGGATACCTCTTCGTCGGCACCCTTCATTGCCAGCGCCAGCTCTTGAGTCGCTACGTCCTGGAGTATCCGCTGGATCGAGCGATCATCGAGAGTCACCAGGTCGTCGAAGACAAACATCAAGGCCCGCACTTCGTCCGCCAGTTCCTGATCGATGTCGCGGAGACGCTCCATCACGGCCTGTTCTGTGTCGCGATCGGAGCTGTTGAGGACATTGGCCAGTTCTTTGACACCGCCGCGAGCAATCCCCTCTTCGTCGTGTGTGATGGGACCGAGGCGGTTGCGCAGCACGCCCTCGATGGATTTGATGACCTCGCCCGAGATCTTGCCCATCTTGCCCACCCGGAAGGCCACCTGCGCCTGGAAGTCCTCGTCAAATGCCTTGAGCACCGTTGCTGCATAGGCAGCCGGCTGGTGGGCCAGCACCACGGCTACGGTCTGCGGATGCTCGCCGGCGAGCACGTCACCCAGCTTCGTTGCGGAAACCTGACGCGCAAAGCCGAACGGCACCGCGTCGAGATCACTGATCATCCGCTCCATCAGCTCGGGGCCGGCTTGGCTGTTCCACTGAGTGAGCATGTCGCGGGCGTAGTCGACACCGCCGGCAGCAAAGACCTCGTCGGACTGGGAAGCCTCATAGACCTCGCGGAATACGACATCAATGGTCTCGGGCCTGAGCCTGCCGATCTTGGCAACCTCTGCGGCCAAATGCTCGACCTCATCCTCGGAGAGATGGTCGAGCATCCCTGAGGCCGCGCTCGAACCAACGGCCACAACGAGGGCAGCAGCTTTCTCCTCCGGGCGCAGTGAGCTACTCATCGCCTATCCGCCAACCAGCTACGAAGCAGCACGGCGATTTCCTCGGGCTGCCTCTGAACCAGGTTCATTACCTCAGGGTGGATGCTGGCGGCGTCCTCACCCTCACCTACGGCTGCCTTCGCTCCACCGGCGAGCGCCGGTTGCACGACCTCCAGTGCCGCTGCCTTGCTCTTCTTCGACCCACCACGGGCCATGAGGAGCAGCGAAACAACAACAATGAGGAGGGCCAGACCGCCGACAGCTTGCGGGATCATGGCCATCGGATCCATCGCAGCAGCCTCGGCTGCCGGCTCCTCTGCAACTACCTCCGGGACCGGGTAGGCAATTGCCGAAACCGAGATGGAGTCGCCGCGAGTGGTGTCCAAACCGACGGCCGCAGCAACGAGAGACTCGACCTCGGCGGAGCTGGGAACGGTAATCCCGGTTAGGGAACCATCGTCCATGACCACGGCCACGGATAGGCTCTCAACCTTGCCGGGGGCGGTGATCTCCTTCGAGATGATGCTGTCGACACCGTACTCACGAATGACTTCGCTGCGGTCGTAGGTGTATTCGCCGGTGGTATCGGTGACAACGGTCTCGCCTTCGACGCCGAGCGTCCCGCCGGGCGGGGTTCCGGCGCCAACGTAGGTCTCATCGATCGTGGACTCCCGCAGGGCAACTGCGCTCTCCTCATCAAACGTCTGGGTCTCGACCGACTGCTCGTCGAAGTCGAGCTGTGCCCGCACCACAACGGAAGCCGAGTCTTCGCCCATAACCGAGGTCAACAGATTGCGAACGTCTGTCGCAAGAGCGGCCTCGAAGTCGCGGGTCATGCGTAGGTTGCGGTTGCTGACTGCAGACTCGGCTGCGATGTCGCCGGCGGCGTGCAGCACCGTGCCGTCGACGTTGGCGACGGTGACGTTGGTGGATTCGAGACCCTCGACGCCGGATGCGACGAGGAAGGTAACGGTCTCTACCTCGAGTTCGTTGAGCGGAGCGGAGGTTTCGAGGAGGACTGAAGCGGTGACCGGCTCCTCGTCCTCGGCGAACAGTGACTCCTCCGGGATAACCAGGTGAACGGTGGCGCCGGTGATGTCATTCATCGCCAGCAGGGTCAGCTCCATCTCCCCTTCCAGGGCCCGCTGGTAGTCAACACGCTGCCTGAAGTCGGAAACGTTCAGGCCCTGATCGTCGAGAATCGAGTAGCCCTGCGGCATGGACCCGTTCTGCACGCCGGCAGAGGCGAGCGAGGCCCGCACCGCGTAGACGTCGGATTTGGGCACCAGCACCCGGGAACCGCCCGCTTCGATCTCGTATGGGATTCCCTGGCGGTCAAGCTCATCAACGACGGTGGACAGGGTGGCGTCGTCGAGATTCGAATACAGCACCGTGTAGGACGGTGTGCTCACCCATTGGAAGAACAGAAAGGCTGCCATCGCCAAGACGACGGCCGCAATCCCGATTACTACCTGGTGGGCAAGCGGTAGCGAGACCAGCATGTCTCCGATGCGGTTACGTCGTTCCATGTCAGATCTGCATCCTCATGATTTCTTGGTAGGCCTCAACGGCCTTGTTCCGAACCTGAACGAGAAGGTCAACGCTGAGCTGAGCCTTGGTCATCGAGGTCATCAGCTCCTGGACGGAGGCATCGCCCCCGGTGGCGATCTTCTCGGCGATCGCATCTGCGGCAAACTCGGCATCCGACACCGCTTCGAGTGCCGATGTGATGCTGTCGGAGAACCCCTCGGCTGGCTTGCTGGCGGTCGCCGTTTGGGTGGCATTGACGGCTGCTGAGCCGCTGACACCTGTGATTGGGATAGTCATTAGCGTCCGATCCTGAGAGCGGCTTGATACGTTTCCTCGTTGGTCTTGATGACCTGCAAATTCATCTGGTAGCTGCGCTGGGCGGCGATCATGTCGGCCATCTCCTTGGCCAGGTCGACGACCGGTCGCACTACATAGCCCTCCTCAGTCGCCAGCGGGTGCTCGGGGTCGAAGACCCACATTGGATCGCCCTGGGACTCGAGGATCTGGATGGCACGGGCCCCTTCGCCGACGCCCGCACCGTTGATTGCCTCCTCGGCGTGCACGAGCTTCGCCCGGAAGGGCTCCTCGTCTGCCGAGCGGATAGTGTTGACATTGGCGATGTTGTGGGCAATGGCCTCCAGCCACAGCTGGGAGACGTCCGCACCGGTCTGGGCAATGTCGATTGCGTCAAAGGCACCCATTAGGAAGTCCTGCCAATCGCCGAGCGCATCAGCCCGGTCTTGAAGTTGAAAGCCTCGACCATCGCCTGCTGCAGCAGGTTGGTCTCCATCATCTCGACAACCTCGTTCTCGATGTTCACGTTGTTGCCGATGGCATCCACGGGGTCACCGGTGCCGGCGATTTCCGGTCCGGCGACACGCTCCATCCGATCGCCGTTGAGCGCCCGCAGCAGTTGATCCTCAAAGGAGACTCGTGAGGCCCGGAAGCCCGGAACCTCCGAGTTCGCAACGTTGTTGGCGATGGTCTCGGCTCGGGTATTGAGCGCGTGCATGGCGTATTCGATTGCGGCCATCGTCTGGTCGGAGATCGGAACCATGTCGCCTTTCCTTGCTAGAACGCGAAAGGGAAGAACGCAGGTGCGCTCTTCCCTGAATGCTTCGCGAGA
>JASJEG010000017.1 GCA_030064765.1 Acidimicrobiia bacterium
GGCTGCAGCGTGATCTCGATCCGCTCCCCACCAATCATCGTCTTGAGCTCGTCTGCGGTGCCGTGAGCAATCTTGCGACCGTGGTCGATCACGACGATGTCGTCGGCCAGTTGTTCGGCCTCCTCCATGTACTGCGTTGTGAGCAGCAAGGTGGCGCCACGGCTCACGAGGTCGCGGATCACGTCCCACAGCTCGTTCCGGCTGCGCGGGTCGAGGCCCGTGGTCGGCTCGTCGAGGAACAGCACCGGCGGTTCGGCGATCAACGCACCGGCCAGGTCGAGTCGGCGCCGCATGCCACCCGAGTACGTGTTGACTGGGCGGTCGGCAGCCTCGGTGAGGCTGAATCGCTCCAGCATCTCTAGAGCTCGCTGCTTGGCCCTTCTGGCTCCGAGGCGATAGAGCCTGCCGATCAGATCGAGGTTCTCATAGCCGGTGAGGTGCTCATCGACTGCGGCGTACTGGCCCGAGAGGCCAATTCGCCTGCGCACCTCGTCGGCCTCGGCGACCACGTCGGCGCCGGCAACGGTTGCGGTGCCGGCGTCCGGCTCGATGAGAGTCGTCAGGATGGAAACGGCTGTGGTCTTGCCGGCACCGTTGGGTCCCAGCAGCCCCAGCACCGAGCCCTGGGGGACCGTGAGGTCGAGACCGTTGAGGGCGGTTACTTCGCCGTAGCGCTTTATCAGATTGCGGGCCTCGATGATCGGCGCACCTGCCGGTCGGATGGGCGAATCCTTTGAGATTTGCATTTGCTCTCCTCTCCTCAGCGTGTTCGTACACTGTAAGTCGTACGGCGTAAGTTAACCATACGGCGTAAGACTGTCAAGGGGGGTATTGGAGAGACCGTCAGAGGTGGCGGGACGTAGAAAGAAGCGCTATCCGCGGAGGCGTTCGAGGCCGTCCAGCATCAGATCGATGCCGAACTCGAATTCGGCCTGGTCGTCACACCAACCCAGTGTCGATTCCGGATCTTCGTGTGTGATCTCCTGCATCATTGTCACGATGTAGGGGAGTTGCTCGGCCATGGCGGCGAGCATCTCATTGCTCTCCTCTTCCTGGCGGTCGTTATCCGGCTTGAACAACTCCTGGTTGAAGCCGAGAACGCGGCTGCCGAGGGCATGCATCGCGTGGTGACCGAGGTCGTACGAGAAGCCGCCCTCGATCATGATGCCGAGCACCGTGTCGAAGTAGCGGACCAAGCGCGCACTCATGTTGGTTCGAGTCTCGAGGAGCTCCGGTGCCCAGCGGTGCCGCAGCATTACCGCACGAGCCGTCATGATCCGCGTGCGGAGTGCCACCTTCCACTCAACGTTGTCCGGAACCGCAAAACCGCCGCATTCATCCTCGATCTCGCTGATCACGACGTCGACCATGCCGTCGAGCAGTTGCTCCTTGTTGGCGACGTGGTAGTAGAGCGACATAGCCTCGACGTCCAGCTCGGCAGCCAGCTTTCGCATCGTGACGGCTTCGATCCCGGAAGCGTCGGCAAGCGCTACCGCGGCACGCAGCACTCGGTCCTTACTCAGCGGGACTCGGGTCCTGGCCGTGGTTTCTTGCTCGGTGACCATTACATCATTCTAACGTACGCAGTAAGGTTCGCCTATCCGGTTGGCGACGGCGTCGGGACAACCAGGTCAGCGGGGCGCGTAGAGCACCGCGGAGAATGGCCATCCATCGGCCAGCCAATCCGAGACGGTCCTCCACAAGACCTCGTCCATCTCGGCATGACTTGCCCGAACCCACGAGCGGACCGAGGCGTCGTAGTCGGGATCACGGCTGGGGTAGATGTAGACGCACCCAATGACTTCGTCGCCATCGAGAACCGAATAGGTGAAGCCTCGGCGCTGCTCGAAGTCGGTCGCATGGCCTTCGAGATCCCCAAGGTTGTCCTGGAGGCTCATCGGCTCCGGCCAATCCCAGTCGGCAAAACCCGGTGTCGCCTGAATGTGGTCGATACTCGACATCCACGCTTCGTGGTCTCGCTCGTTGTGCTCCGGACCGAGCGGCTCCAGTTGGAAACCAGGGCCGGCAAGGTGCGTCGGCACGCTGAACCCCGAAGGGACAAAGGGCGGTGACATGGATCCCACCTTATCAACGGACTGCTTGGGACACCTTGGTTCCCAGCAGTTCGATGGACCGCATGGTCGCTTCGTGGGGGATGTTGCCGGCGCTGGTGTGGAGCATGAACCGTTCGATCCCAAGCAGTTCCTGCCATCGCAGGATCTTGGCTGCCACCGTCTCCGGATCGCCGACCACGAGCGATCCGTCGGGACCGGCCATCCACCCGAATTGCTCGGGGGTCAACGGTGGCCAACCTCTTTCACGCCCGATCTTGTTCATCGTTGCGGTGAAACCCGGCCTGATGGTCTCGACGGCCTGCTCGGCGTCGTCGGCGATGTGGCCGAGACCATGCACGGCCAACGGGAACTCCGCGGGGTCGTGACCCGCCTCGTGGAGCGATCGGCGGTACAGATCGACCAAAGGTCGGAAGCGCGCCGG
The DNA here is from genome assembly GCA_030064765.1 of Acidimicrobiia bacterium. Lineage (GTDB taxonomy): Bacteria > Actinomycetota > Acidimicrobiia > Spongiisociales > UBA5794 > JAAETI01. The sequence goes on from JASJEG010000017.1 coordinate 2,497, forward strand.
TTCTCCACCGATGATCGCCAGCGCAACCGGAAGGCCCAGCTTCCCGGCGCGGACCATCGAGGCGGGGGTCCCACCCACTCCAATCCAGACGGGCAACGGCTGTTGCTGCGACCGCGGGTAAACCGCCTGATCCTGCAGCGAAGGGCGGAACTTGCCTTCCCAGGTCACTCGCTCGTCGTCGCGGATCGCAAGGAGGAGCTCCAGCTTCTCGGCAAACAGGGCGTCGTAGTCGGACAGCGCATAGCCAAACAGTGGGAAGGACTCAATGAATGAGCCGCGGCCGACCAGCAGTTCGGCGCGGCCCTCCGAGAGCAGGTCGAGCGTTGCGAAGTCCTGGTAGGTGCGAACCGGATCGGCCGAGCTGAGGACGATCACGGCGGAACTGAGCCGGATGCGACTTGTGCGAGCTGCAGCGGCGCCCAGAGTGACTGCGACTGCCGAAGCCGCCATGTCGGCACGGTGATGCTCGCCCAACCCGTAGACATCGAGTCCAACTTGCTCGGCGAGGGCAACTTCCTCGACCACGTTGCGCAGCCGCTCGCCATGGGATATGGGATGACCGATGGTGGGGTCGGAATGGGTTTCAGCAAAACTAGTCAAACCAAGTTCCATGAGGCTCCTTGCCTGTGCACTCCCACCAACAGCATGGCGGTGGGCCTATTCCCGGTTGCGAATCCCGGCCACCCGAGTCTTGTGCCAATCAGGTGTTACGGTATCTGCAGTTCTCGATCGGCTCCGGAGTTTCTGTGCCTAGACCGATGTCCTCAAGCGCGGCCGTGGAACGCACCGATTGGTCGGCGGTTGTTTCTGCCTTCAAAGGCTTCTTCGACGGCTTTGCCGGCGCAGTCACCGCCACCGCCGATGAGATTGAGTTCAACGCCGACTTCACCGGCCTTGCCATTCACCGCAATGGAACGTCGCGTTCTTTCATGCCGCTGCACGACCTGAGTGCACGTTGGGAGGCAATCGAATTCGACGACGCAGCACACGAGGTCACCCTGATGGGCGACGGGGCTACCTACATCTATCGGGTTCCGCCGCAGCTGGTTGGCTGACGGGCGCTGCATCGCCGCCGGGTACCCCGGCAGGTCTGTCAAGCGGTTGGAATCTCGTGACTTCGCAAGAACGCAAGCACGGCGGCAACCCGACGGTGGGTCTCGCTCTCGCCTTGTGACAAGCCGAGCTTGGCGAAGATCGAATTGATGTGCTTTTCGACCGCCGAGTTCGAGATGAACAGGGACTCGGCGATCGCCGCGTTGGACCGTCCCTCCGCCATGACCTCCAGGACGTCTCTCTCGCGAGCGGTCAGCGTGTCCAGCAGCCGATCTGGTCCCGATTGCTGCCGGCTCAGCAGGCCCTCGACGACAACCGGATCGATGACCGAGCCGCCGCTGGTCACCTCGTGCACCGCTCTGAGCAATTCCTCGAGATCACCAACCCGGTCCTTGAGCAGGTAGGCCATCCCGGCCGTTCCATCCTTGAACAGCTCGAATGCATAGAGCGAGTTGGCGTGCTGCGACAAGACCACCACGCCCACCTTCGGGTGCTTGGCCCGAATATCGTGCGCCGCTTCGATCCCCTCCATCTGGTGGGTCGGCGGCATGCGGATGTCAACCAGCACCGCATCGGGATTCATGCGATCGACGGCGTCACGCAACTGGATACCGTCTTCCACAGTGGCCAAGACCTCGACTTCCCCGGATGCCTCGAGTAGCTGCCGGGTTCCCTCGCGTACCAAGTAGTGATCGTCGGCGACGATGACCCGAATCACGTTGTGGCCTCGATAGGTATTCGCCCCTCGAGAGTGGTCCCACGGTTGTCGGCTGTGACCGACACCGTGCCCGCCAGTGCTGCGAAACGATCGGTGAGTCCGGCTAGACCATTGAGCTTCGTGTCACCCGGCTCGAAGCCCCGGCCATCGTCGGATACCCGCAATTCGAGATCTCCGTTGCTGCGCGCCATCTCCACACGCACTCGAGTCGCGTCAGCATGTTTCAGGACATTGGCAAGGCCCTCGGTGACAAAGAAGTAGGCGGCACCCTCGATGTCGTCCTTGAACCGCATAGAACGGAGATCGGGAGAGCTGTCCACCGTGACGGGCACCGGAAGCCGGCTACAGCGGTCCTCAACCGCCTCAACCAGGCCGCCATCTGTGAGAACACTCGGGTGGATGCCTTGCGCCAATTCGCGGAGGTCCTTCAGGATGGTGCCAGCGTCCTTCTGTAGCTCGATCAGGGTGGCTTCGTCGATGTTGCCGGTCTTGACCCTTGCTCGGGCAAGTCCGAGCTTGGCCACCAGCGCCACCAACTCTTGCTGAGCGCCGTCATGGATGTTTCTTTCGAGCCGGCGGCGTTCCGCTTCCTGGGCATGGACGATGCGCGCTGCGAGTCTTGCGTTGGAGACGACCAGAGCGGCTTGTCCGGCCAGGGCGTCGATCAGGTCGATGTCCTGGTCTCGAACACCTCCGCTGACACCCGCCCCGCAGTGAATCACCCCGAGCTCTTCGTCTCCACTCACGATGTGTGTGATGTACGCCGCTTCACCCGATCGCTCGCCGACGGTGACTGCGGGCTCTGGCGGCAGTTCGACGGTAACCCAGCGGAGACGGGCGGCGCGACGTACGGTATCGGCCAGGCGCTCGCCCAGGTGTGAACCGTCGGGGCCATCCATCGTGCGGTCGAGTTCGGTGACGGCTTCTATCGGCGAGGGGCGGTCACCAAAAACCCAGCGATCGGCGATCCGCTGCAAGCGAGCTCGGGCCGGCTGGAATGCAAACGCCAGCACCGCAGTCACGACGATCGCAATCTCGAGCGGCAGCCGGGCTCCGGCGGCGAGGCCAAGGGCTGCCGCGATCACCGCATAGATCACGAAGATGCCGATCGACAGGGCGCCATAGGTGAAGGACTTGCTGATGACCCGATCGGAAAGCCATTCGGGCTGTTCGATCGCCAGCACCACCGTCACCGGAATGAGCAGCAGGGCAAAGGCGCCGATGCTCAGCAGGAGTTGGCCGTGGAGGAGAGAGTTCGGGTCGAGTACAGGGGCAACGATGAAGGGGACCATTCCTATCCCGAGCGCCGCGGCGGACCCGAAGGCGACCCACCGGATCTGGCGCCGCTCGGCGGGTTTCGCTCGTCTATACCGCCGATACAGCAGTCCGACTGCAACCAGCACGATTGCGCCCAGCAGGTTGCGGATTGGTGACGTAACCGGTCCCAGGAAACCGAGCGCCTCTAGGTAGACGGGGTTGGGGAAGGCATCGAGGTAGCCGTATGTAACCGGCTCGACGAGCACCTCCTCGTTGGCGAGTAGACCTATCGCCATAGGCGCGGGCAGCAACCACGTCAGCCTTGCGAACAGTTGCTCGCCCGGCGTCGCAGCAACCCCCGATGGGAACAACCCGATCAGCCGGGCAAGGCATCCCAGACCCACCATCATCACAAGCGCCTCGACGACCAGTGCCCACGACATCCACGGAGCCGCACCCGACTCGGCGATGCCGTCTTTGATGACCCGTTCCAGCAGAGCGGAATACGCCATCGCTCCCGCCGTGCCACACACGAGGAGCCGCGCCGAACGGTTGTCGGGGTGGCGCCAAAGAAGAAACAGCCCGGCAGCCAGGAACGGAATCGGGACCGTCAATAGATAGAGAACGGTGGACCCCGGAAACGGCCGTGCGACGAGCGTGAGGAACAGCGCCGCCATCAAGGCGACTGCCGCTGAGATGCCGATAGTCCAGGTCAGCCTTTTCACGGGTGGCATTGTGCAGCCCCGGAAGGTCCGTGTCCATTGAGGCCAGCCTCACTATTGGGACGGCTGGGTTTGCGGTTTGCCCCACCCAACAAGTGCGGCAGGCACGGTTCCGCCCCGGCCTCACCTCCCATACGTTGCTTGCGTACCCGAACAGAGGAGGAGTCGATATGTCCACAGCAACGTTGGAAAGGCCCGAAGCAGCGACAGCAGCGCAATCGCCGGTCTCCGCCTGGATCGGCTTGGTGCGGGCGGGTGCGATCGTCATGGTGGTCTTTGCGACCGTGCTGCAGGTAACCGCGCGCACCATCATCCCGCCTGTTCTGGTGATCGGGATCGTGTTTCTGGCAGCTGCGCCGTTCCTGAAAGGCGAGCGACGTGGACTCGGCCTCGGGCTGGCGATTTTCGGGGCAGCGGCCTACATCGGCAACCTGCCGATCATCGTCGACGATCTGACGCATCCGGAGTCAGCCCCCGCCTTCATCCTGCAACTGCTGTCGACAGTCGGGGTAGGGCTCGTTGTGATAGGTGGAGTCGCCGCGTGGCTGCGCCGGCCGACGCGCCTGCTGCAGCCGCTGGCAATGGCCGCCGTCGGCGTGTTCCTGGTTGGGACTATCGGATCCATTGCCGTAGCGGCGGGGACGGACACGGTGGCAGCGCTTCCCGGAGATGTCCAGGTCACCGCTGAGCAGCTGATGTTTGCGCCAGAGGAAGTGCGGATCGACGGCTCGGCGACCGGTATCTGGATCGACAACAAGGACGGGATCCGGCACACGTTCACGGTCCCCGAGCTGAGCATCGACGTTGAGGTCCCGGCGCTGAAAGCCCGCCGTGTCGACATCGATGCGCCACCGGGCAGCTACCAGATCATTTGCAATGTGCCCGGTCACGAGAGCATGACCGGAACCCTGATCGTCTCGAGTTGAGGAGAGAGCAATGAACGAAGCGAAGTACCGCGCAGCAGAGCAACGCTTGTGGGAATCGGTGGCGGTGAGCCCCCGAGAGCAGTTTGTGACCCTGCCTCGGATCGGGATGAAGGTACGAGTACAGGAGGTTGGGGAGGGAGAGCCGGTGTTGTTCATCCATGGTGGACCCAACTCGGGATCGACTTGGGCGCCCATCATCGAGCACTTCTCCGGTTACCGGTGCCTGATCGTCGACCGACCGGGAACCGGATTGAGCGAGCCGTACACCGTGACGCGCGAGAACCTCGCTCGATTTGGGGATGCGTTTGTGGGCGATGTCCTGGCCGCACTCAATGTCGACTCCGCCCATGTGGTGGCGTCCTCCTTCGGCGGCATGCTTGCCCTGCGATCGGCTGCGGCCGAGCCGCACCGCCTCCTTCGTATGGTGCAGATGGCGGCCCCGGCACTGGCGCCGGGGAGTTCGACTCCGTCCTTCATGAAGGGGATGGCGTTTGCGCCTGTCCGCTGGCTGATCGGCAAGCTACCTCCCAACCAGAAGGCCAACGACCGCATACTCCGCCAATTGGGACATGGGGTGGCGATAGACGAAGGCAGGTTCAGTCCCGTTTTCAACGATTGGTATCTCGCCCTGCAGCGCTACACCGACACCATGGAGAACGACGGAAACATGATCGGCCGTTTTGTCTCCTGGAGTGGCTTCGATCCAGCGGATGCCATACCCGACGAGATCTTTGCTGCAGTCGAGTCACCGACCCTCTTCCTGTGGGGCGCCGATGACGGGTTCGGTGGCGAGGATGTCGCCAATTACATCGTGGCGCGGATGCCGAACGCGGAGCTCGTGATGATCCCGCAGTCGGGTCACCTGCCGTGGCTCGATGACCCGCAATCCATTGCGAAGCAGACGCTGGCCTGGCTGTCGGCAGCTGTTGTGCAACCACCTGCGACAGGAGGTCTCTCGGCGTCATGAGTACCTGGGGCCGCTCATCTGCCGCCACTGCCCGCAGCGGATCAGCGCCAATCCTCTGTGAATCGCACCTTTCCTGCAAGACTCGGCGGGATGGACCTGCGAATCAGACCCATAGGCGGCGACGAGTGGCGGTTGTGGCGATCACTGCGGTTGCGCGCCGTCGAGGACTCTCCCGATGCGTTCCGAAGCTCGCTCTCGCAAGAGTCCGCCGAAGCGGATGAATGGTGGATCGAGCTGATCAGACAAGCCGCAGAGCACCCGAACGCCCTCCTGCTGGTTGCCGAGGCCGGACCCGATCCGGTTGGAATGCTCTTTGGTCGCCTCGACGATAGTGAAGAGCTGCTGCTCGACATCGGCGCCATGTGGGTAGACCCGGACATGCGCCGCCAGGGTATTGGAGGGGCGTTGCTCGAATCAGCCCTGTCATGGGCGGAGGATGCCGGCGCCAGGCGGGCAGAACTGTGGGTGACTCCAGGCAACGAGGCCGCCCGTCGGCTGCTGGTCGGCGCAGGGTTCGAGTTGACCGAGGAGACCGAGCCGTTGCGCGCCGGCTCGGAACTCATGGTCGCCAAGGCGGCGACCCGGCTGGGCTGAGACAGTCTTCTTGGCCGGGAGTCAGTCTTCTCCCTCGAGCTTGCGCTTGAGCACGGTGTAATCGACCTCGGTTGCTCTGCGCACCGCCTTGGTGATCGCACGGTGCGCCAGGCGGCGTAGACCGCGGGGGTGACCCACGATGGTTACCCGCACTGTGCATGAATCTGCGGTACGAGGCTCGACGGCTCGAGTAACCATCGTTGGAATGGTCGCTTCGCCGACGGACTCCACGGAGATCGACTTGCCTGGGTCTACAGCCGTCACCCGATATGAGGTGACCTGGTTGCGATAGTCGAGGGATTGGTCATAGGTGGCGCCGACTTCCCCGCGAAGGGAGGATGTCCATCGGGTTGATCGAACCCCGTGCTGCCATTCAGAGTTGTTGGTGACATCGGCGAGATAGGCGAATGCGACTTCAGCGGGTACGTCGACCTCGGTGACGACATTTACCTCGATCATGGTGCTCCATTCGGTGCAGACCAGGGGATCAGTTCTGGATCACCCCCGGGTACCGCTACCTGGTGAACCCGCCACCGCCCGCTGTCGCTGCGGGAGAGCCGGAAAGTGACGGCTTCTTCGATACCTCCGACACGCCCCGTGACGGTTGCCACATCACCGGAGGTGACATGCTCTTCGATGTCGAATCCCTCGCTGAGATCGATCAGGAACCCATCGGCCTCGTCGGCCAGCAGCATCACCCGGTCGAAGAAGTACCACGGATCGCCTTGCTCCATACCGTAGAACGATTCTGGCGAGGCCTGCAGCGCATCGACCCCGGCCGGGGCGAGAACGTTCTCGTGTTGCTGGAGGCTCAGCTCCTGCTGAAAACGGAACTGTGCCTCGGTGTCGAGAACCAGCCAGACGGTCATGAAGTCGTCCTGCGCGAAAGCTTGGGTGATGGTCGCGACGGCCGCTTCGGGTGTTTCCAGGTCCAGCGATTCGTAGAAAGTCCGGGCATCGTCGCCGCCACATCCCGCCCCCAGCATGGCCGCAACGACAACAAGTGCGATCCGGATCCTCATTCGCTCCTCACGAGCATGGTATCCCGCTACTCGAACGGCTGGTAGGGGCCCGTTTCCTCGAATGACGGGAACCCGTCGCGGCGTCCCTTGAGTTCGAGGTAGAGCGCCGTCGCCAGACCCGGGATCAACGGGGCCACCAGCGCTGATGCGACGATCTGAACCATCGTGCGGGCGATGTCGAAGTCTTCGAAGGTCGGGTTGCGTATTGCGCCCGGAGAGACGATGCCCCCCACAAACATCGTGACTGCGAAGTTGATCAGGAACCCGATGAGCACCACGCCGATCGCAACACCCCAGTTCCCGGAGATCAAGGTCCAGCAGCGAGAGATTGCGTCGGTACCGCGAATCCTCTCGTTGAGGATTGCCGGGATTCCCAGTGAGAACACGACGATCGCAACCAAACCGGGCAGGATCAGAATGAGGAAACCGACTGCGGTCAGAACGGCGGCGATCAGCGCAAACACCAGGATCGCTCCAAACCTGCTCACCACTTCGAGAACTGCTTCAGCGGGTGCAACCGGCTCGTTGCGGAATGTCTTGAGGAAGGCGAAGGCCAGGGCTGCGGTGAGGAGGAATCCCAGGGCCAGCGAGACCGTCGTGCCCGCAAGACTCCGCACGAGGAATTCCCCCATCTCGAGCTCATCGATGTCTTCAGGCATCTCAGGGAGTCCGGTGAGGGCGAACGCATTCACGACGAAGACGGGGACGGTGAACAGCAAGCTGATGACGAAGACCTGGCCGAAATGAGAAAACCAAGCCTGGAAAGTACCGGCGACGATGTCACCTGCCGTCAGTTCTCTTTTCCCTATGTCCATGACTCCACTCTCTCACACGGTTGTTGCTGGCGCGACTTCGACGAATCTGCACATGAGAGTATCGCAGCGCTGGACTCAGAGGATTCCAGAGCGATGGTTGGCAGGTCTCTAGAGCCGATCAGCCGGTGCGGCTTCTCACAAGGCTGTTCTCCGTCCGCCGCCGCCGTCGTCGGACGAGTCGTCATCCGTCGGGGGTGGGGTGTTGGTTGTAGACGGCGCAGTGGTGGTGGTCGTGGACGTTGTCTGCGGTGTGGTTGTCGTTGGCGAGGTGGTTGTTGGCGACAACGTCGTCGCGGGTAGCGGAGCGGCGTCGTCATTCGGCGCCGTTCCCAGCACGTATACCGAGCCGTCCTCGCTAGCGAATAGGACTGCACCGTTCATGATCGCGGGCGTGGCGGAGATGGTTTCACCGGTCTCGTATTTCCACATCACCTGGCACGGGGGAGTTCCGTCGATTGCATAGGCGGTCCCGTCGTCGGTGCCGAAGTAAACGATCGGTCGGCCGTCGGAGGCGAGAGCGAGGGCGAGTGGTGAGGTGATCTGGCTGTCGGTTGGAACCACGCACGGGTCCACGCCAAACTCCCGGTCCGTGTTTTCAGACTCGAGTGTCTCGAGCTCTCCCGTCATCGAGGAGACCTGGAGACGTGGACCCGCCGCCACATACATGAGATCGTTATGGATCACCGGTGCCGAGGTGATTTCTACCCCCGTGCCTGGCCCGGGCCTCGCGTTGCAGGTTTCCGCATCGATGGCTCTGGTGAAGCCGTTTGGCGAGGTTCCGACGATTATCTCGTTGCCGACCACGATCGGCATCGCCTTCACCTCCCCGGCAAGCCGATCTGCGCACACCTGATCGCCGCTGCCGTCAATCTCGATGGCATAAAGAGTGCTTGCTTCGCCGTCCTGCTGGTTCAGGGCCGCAAAGAGCCGGCCGTCTTTCAGCACCCCACCGACTGCGAATCTCCCCGTTGGCGGGTCGTCGTACTCGAAATCGTCCGGCCACGTCCAGTTCTCATCTTCCCATTTGTGGCGCGCCAGGTGAACGGCGTGCAGCTTCCCGTTGGTAGTCGTCACATAGGCGAACTCGCCGTGAATAAGCGGTGCGGTGTCGATAGGGCCGGCGGCGGGGAATCTCCATTGCCTGCTGAGTTCGCCGAGCGTCGACACTGCGAAGAGCTCCCCGAGCGTGCCGTCTCTCGTGCCGAAGTACACAGATTCGCCGAACACCACCGGAGGGCCGACCTCACCGTCTGCCGAGAACCTTCGGGGAGGGGAGTTTGGCTTGTTCCATACGTAGAGGCGCTCGTCGGTGCTGCCGACTGCGACGATCTTGCCTTGCACCGCCGGCGCCGAGGTGATCCTGCCCGAGGTCCTCCATTGGAGATCGAACTGTTCAACCTCGGGCCCGACGACCGCTGTGGTGCGAGCGACCCGGTGCCCGCTAACCGACGGTATGCCGTCGACGGTCTCGCCGCGATCCGACCACCGCCCGGTAAGGCCGCCCTCCGGAATCGGGAGCAACGTCGTCGTAGTTGTTGTGACCTCGGGGGCGGTCGCCGGAGGTGCCGCGGGCGCGACCACTGTGGCGGGCGCCGGGTCCTCCTGCAGCAGCGAGGCCACGGCAACACCACCGATGACGAGAACACCGCCGAGCAATGCAGCTGCAGCCAGGGCGGGCCAGCGTCGGCGACGTCTGCGGCGAACCCGGCCGGCGGCGCGGCGCTGAGCCGGGCTGAGCATGGTCGTCACGTCGGCGAGCCCCGCTTCTGACAGGGCGTCCTCGACCTGGGCCGCCAGAGTGGCGGCTGCCTCCCGGTAGGTGTCGTCGTCGACGGCCGGGGCCTCGAGTGCGGCGGCGATGGCGGGCCGGGACTCCCATGTGGTGCGCCAGTCGGCGGGCAGGTGCTGCGTCAGGTCGCGAATCGACCCGGCTACGGCGGGGGCGATGGGCTCCTTCCACAGGCGTCCGGCGTGGATGGCCTCGGCGGCGGCGATCGGCCTTCCGATCTGTGTGGCGAGACCGGCAGCCTGGGCGGCGAGCTCAGGGTCCTTCTCCTGCACTGCACGGACGGTCATCAGCGAAACGGCCGAGCCGTACCAGCGACCTTGAAGCATCTCGTCGGTGAGTTCCTCGGCCTCACTCTGGGGCCACGGCTCACCGCGGGCAGCGGCAATCTCCATCTGCAGACTCCGAATGCGTAGCCACCAGCGCCGTCCGTCGGCACCCGGCGGGCAAGCAGCGGCCGCGAGCGCAATCTCCTCGCCTGCGTCCTCGATCCGGCCGAGGCCGAGGAGCGCACGTGCCCGGAGGAAGCGGGCGCCGTTCTCCCAAGCCGGGAATTGCTGAACCACCAGGGCGAGCATCTCATCGGCGGCTTCTAGGGAAATCTCGTAGAGACCAACCAGCCCGGCGCCTTCCGCCAGTGCCATGTGCGATAGAAACACCGGGCCGGCGAAGCGGGCGACGTCGGCGTGTTCGATCGCCCGTTCGTGGGCGGCAAGAGCGTCATCGACCCGGCCGATCTGGAAGAGTGCCCGGGAGCGCCATGCCTCGCGATCGGCGAGCAGGCTCGGGTCGCCGATGCGGGTGGCTTCGTCGACCAGCGATGACAACATGGTCTCGGCGTCCCGGGCCCGTCCTTGGTCGGAGGCGATCCATGCTGCGTTGTAGGTGCCCCAGTGGCGCTGCATGGCGGTGCCGTGGGTACGGAGCAGGCTCTGTCCTTTGTCGTTGGCGGAGTCAGCTTCGGCGGCCAGGCCGAGGCGGCTCAGCGACCGGGCCTGCAAAGTGAGTAGGGAGCCCTGCATCCCGGGTTGTTCGGCTTCGATGGCGGCAAGCTGGCCGAGGGCGCTATGGCGCTCCGCTTCGGTGGGATGCTGCTGGTCGTCGGCGACCTGAGCGGCGTATCCGAATGCGTGAACCTGCTGCTCTCCCCGGAGGACTGAGGTCGCCACTTCGAGGTCCTCGGCGGCTCGCTCCGACCATCCGGCGAACCGGTACGCCCCGGCACGGGCCAGCCGCAAGCGGCCCTCCAGCTCAGGGTCGCTCGAGTGGGATTCGGTGAAGGCTCGCAGCGCGCCGTCGACGAACGGATACGCCTCGGAGGGGTGTAGCTCGCCGGTGTGGGACAGGCCTGCCTCGGATAGCAGTGTCAGTGCTTCATCCCAGCGACCGGCACCCAAGAAGTGCAAACCGACCCGGCCCGGCTCTCGGTCGGCTAGGCCCAACGCCGTTTCGGCATCGGCGAGTTCGCCAAGAAGGCGTCGTCGGCGGGCGCCTTGCAGACGGGCATGGGGGTCGGCGGGCTCGTAGCCGTGCGGTCCATCCGCGATGAACCCGCGATGGGCGAGGTGCTCGGCAAGCTCGATGACGTCGTCGGGAGTGCGGTCGAGGAGTGCTGCGGCCACGGGGACCGACAACGGGCCGCCGGATACGATCGTGGCTTCTACGAGCTTGCGGGCGGGGCGTTCGAGTTCGGTCAGCCGGGTCTCGAAGTCGCGCGGAGCGGGGAGCGGGGCCCGGCTCACTAGTTGGCTCTCCACCCATTCGAGGGCTCCGGCCGCAACGGCTTGGTCGACGGTGTCGGCTAGACGGGCCGGCGACCCGGCGGCACGCTCGGCGAGCTGGGTAGCGAGTTCATCATCGCCGCCGGTGAGCTCGATGATCTCGGGAAGCTCGATGGGCGCTAGGTCGACCTCGATCAGTTTCCCGCGTCGCCGGGCAACCTCGGCGAGGTGCGAGAAGGCCATGGCTAGAAGGCGGGACGGCTCGTCGCCGCTGAGAAGCACGAAGGTGCCGGCCGGTGCAGTCGCCAGCCGGTAGTGGATCGAGCCGAGCGAGGTGGCGTCGACCCATTGCGATCGTTCGAGGAAGTACGCCGCGGTGCTGTCGTCGCTCGTTGCGGGCGTAATGGCGAGCTCCCGGGCGAGGCCGCCTGGCACGACCGTCGAGTGCTCGTCGGCTCGGGCGTGGTGCACGACAAGACCCAGATCGGCGGCGCGTGCTGCCACGGCGGCCACCAGTGCTTCCTGGTCCGGTCCGGATGCGCCCCAAACCAATGCCAGGACGCTGGTGCCACTCGCAGCGCGCTCGAGAGCTGCCGTCAGCTCGCCAAGAACAGCCGCCTGTCCGATGAGAGCCAGGTTTGCGGTCATGTATCCCCTGCTGATGTGTCACCATCGACCCTAGCCACCGGTCCTCTCCGGCGCGACGGATGGCTCACTGATCGCACCCGTGCTGATTTCATCAGCCCACCCCCCTCGGACGAGCTGACGCTCGCCCGATCCCCCCTTCGAGGGGTGATCGGAAACCTCTCAGCCAGTCAACGGTGCTGCCGCAAATGGGACCGAGAAACGCTTGCACCAGATCAGGACGAACTGATGAAGATCTGGGTCGAATTCGCTAGGCAGTTCGTAGTTCTGGCCGCCGACGTTCCCCTTGATCTTCCCGAGTTCGATGAACTCGCCGGGATCACCACCGTCGTAGCTGTCGGACTCGAGCACCCATACCCAGAGGTCGGGACCGTTCTGAATGTCGGTGTCATCCTCGAAGCGCAAGACGAAGTCCCCGGCTTGTTCATAGATAGTCGCGGTTCCCGAGGCTGAATGGTCGATGCCGTAGAAGGCGCCGGTTCCCAACGCCACCGGGCCCGGCGGCTGCGTAGTCGTCGTTGTCGTGGTGGTAGACGTAGTCGTGGAAGTGGTCGTCGTCTCGCTATCCGTCGCGGTTTGTGGTGGCTGTGTCGTGGTTGTCGTGGTTGTCGTAGTCGTTGTGGGTTCGGCGGCGGAAGCACCCACCGGGAAGGCGTCGGCCAGCGACTCGTCGACCACGTCGTCGACAAACAGCTTGTCGGGCCGGAACAACAGGAATGCCACGATGGCCACTGCGGCACCGACCCCGATGATCGGCCACTTGAATCGTCTTATCAGGTCCATGGTCTTAACCCCCGAGTTGCGTCCTCGTGAAGACGGGAAACGCACAAGTTACCGGCAGTCATTCCAATACGTAGGGGTGTTTCGCGTTTGTTCACGACTCGAAATGTCGTCAAGTGGCGCTGGCTTCCGGTTTCATCTTGCGAAGGCGCCGCCAACCCGACTCCCACACCAGGGCGAATCGTGGCTCGGCCCATCTTGCGATCAAGCGACCGAGTCCGAGGAGGCGGGGGAGGTCGATCTGCTCATAGCCGGTGACCCGGGTGCCATCCGCCACGGCTTCGAAGCGCACTTCTCCGTCGCCCTTCCAGAAGCCACGCAGTTTCCAGGCAACGCGCCCTGGCTCGTCCACAGTGATCTTGGCGACCAGCGGGATAGGGGAACGCCGGATCGGTACCGTCGTCCATCCGTCCTTACGCAGCGTTGCCGGCCGGAATGCGGTGAAGAGTCGTGGCCAGTCCGACGGGGTCTTGAAGAAGTCGCGGACCTCTTCTGGCGAGAGAGCTGTGGGAACGTCGAATTCGAGCCGCATGGTCACCGGATTCATTTTGTGGACGTCCAATCAGCGTAATCCAGGGCATGCGCCGGCCGGCATTCACATCGGATGGTCGATTCTGCGATCATCGGGCCCACATGTCTGGACGGGGCAATCTGCTGAGGGTGGTTGACCAGGCGGTAGGGGTGTATGGAACCGCACCTACCTGCTACTTGTCGGCGCTCGCCCGCAAGCAGGATCTGACACTCGCCGAGTTCAACGCAGCGGTTGCGCAACGGCAGTTGGTCAAGGTGCGCGCCATGCGCTACTCGGTCCACACGTTTCCGGTCGACCTGCTTGGAGTTGCCGCTGCAGCCACCCGGTCATTGGTCCGCAGGACGAACCCCTACCGGAAACGGATCGAAGGCCGGTATGACGAGTTGCTTGTCGGCCTCGAATCGGCGCTGGCCGACGGGCCGCTGGCGGCCGTCGACATCCGTTCTCGTATGGATCCGGAACGCGAGCTCGGGGATTTGTTCAACGTCTTCCTGGGGATGGCTGCGGCCAGATTCGAGATCGTGCGAACAACAACAACCGGTTCGTGGCGATCGGATCGTTTCCTCTATGCACGGTGGCGAGACTGGCTACCCGACTGCGACCCAGAGGCGGTCGACGAAGTCGATGCGCGCCGCGCCCTGGTGGAGCGCTACGTAGCGGCCTACGGACCGGTTGAGTATCCCGATGTCAAGTGGTGGACAGGCTGGACAAAGGCTGAGACCTTGGAGGCGATTGACGGGATCGACCTGGCTGTAGACGGCGAGGCGTTGACTGCGCTGGATGGGGTCAGGCTACTTCCAGTGTGGGATGTGCTCATGGTTGCCTACCGCACGCGGGATCGGCTGTTCGACCCGAGCTATGCGCCTCTGGTGCACGATCGCTTCGGCAACGCGACCTCGGTTGTGCTCGACAATGGCCAGGTGGTCGGTCAGTGGGATCTGGGGAGCTCGGATGATCCACTATCGATCCGGGTCGCCCCATTCTCTGATTGGTCCAAGCGACGCTGGACTGATGTGGAGGAGCAGGCGGAGCGGATCGGGTCGCTAATCGGTGCGGCAAGCGTGGAGGTCGTGCCGATCGAGGAGCCAGTCGACCTACTCGACTCGAGCCGGAATCGCTTCCTGGCTCCGCTGTCCCGTCGCTGAGTCGATCGCATTCCAGCGGTGTACCCTCCTGCTGAGCAGGCGAGATGGGAGTCGGCATGAGGGATCTAACGGGTCAAGTAGTTGCGATCACAGGTGCATCCGCCGGGATCGGGGCAGCCAGCGCCAAAGCATTGGTGGCGCAGGGAGCAAAGGTCGCCTTGGGGGCGCGTCGTCTCGATCGGCTCGAGGCAGCCGTTGCCGAGTCGGGCGGCAGCGCGGTTACGGTCGAGATGGATGTCCGGAGCCCGGAGGATTCCCGTCGTCTCGTCGATACTGCAGTCGCGGAGTTTGGGCGGCTCGACGCAATCGTCGCCAACGCTGGCATCGGGGCGTACGGCGGGATCATGGATCTCACCGATGAGAAGCTCGCCGAGATGATGGACATCAACGTTGCCGGCACCGTGTGGCCGATCCGGGCCGCAGTCCCGCACTTCCTCGAGCAGGGCGAAGGCGACATCGTGATCGTGTCTTCGGTTGCCGGCTTGCGTGGCGCCGGTGACGAGGCCGTGTACGCGGCGACCAAGTTCGCTCAGGTTGGTCTGGCCGGTGGGTTGGACCGCGAACTGCGGGAGAAGAACATTCGCGTGTGCACGATCTGTCCCGGAGGCACCGCGACCGAGTTTGCGATGGGCGCCGGCCGCACACCTGATATGCCCGGTCTGGACGACATGATGCGGCCGGAGAACATCGCCGACGCCATCGTCACAGTTCTCCAACAGCCCAAATCCATGCGCACCCTGATCTGGTCAATGCGCTCGATCCAAGAGCAGGACTGAACGGGGGTTCCCCCTTTCTGTTCTTGCGTAACTGGCGGCCGATATGAGCCGCCAGTTACGCATTCTCGGCTCGGGGCGCTTCATGTCACTCCGGCTCGGCATCTTGTCGCCATGGACACCGATCGCAAACTCGCCGAATACGCCGCTGCTAACCACGGGACCTTCTCTATCGATGATGCGCTTGCGTGTGGAGTGCCAGCCAAGACGATCCGTGGCCGGCTCGATGCCGGTCGCTATCTCCGCCTCTATCCGGGCGTCTACGCTGTCGCCGGCAGCGTAGACAGCCCTCAACGGCTGATGTCTGCCGCCGTCAAGTCCTTCCCGTTGCCTGCAGCCATTTCTCACGCAACGGCTGCAGCGTTGTGGGGCCTGACCCGCAGCCGAACTCAACGAATCGAGGTCGTGACTACTCGATGGGATCGGGCACATCGGCCCGGACTCACGGTCCACGAGTCGCTTGATCTCGTTCCTGCAGACATCGACAGACTGGACGGCGTTCCGGTGACTACAGCCGCCCGAACCGTGGTCGATCTCGGCGCTTCCAACAAGTGGATCGTCGAATTTGCCCTTGAGCAAGGGATTCGGAAGGGGCTATTCACCCTCGACGACGTCGAAGCCTTTGTTCGGCGTGTGGCCCGGCGCGGTCGTCGCGGCGTCGGGGTCATCAAGCCCTTGCTGAAAGCACGACAACGGTGGGATACCACTACCGAAAGTGCGCTCGAGGACGAGTTCCGGAAACTTCTCGTGGCCTGGGACCTGCCGATGCCTAAGTTGCAGTACGAGATCCGAGATGAGTTGGGCATCCTGATCTCCAGGGCCGATTTCGCCTACCCAGCGCACCGGATTCTCATCGAGCTGGACAGCGAAGCCCATCACATGGACCGACTGACCTTTCGCCATGACCGCTTCAAGCAGAACCGGGCAGTTGTGCTTGGGTGGACCGTCCTTCGGTACACCTGGTGGGATGTCGTCGAAGCCCCCGCTCGGGTGAGCTCGGAGATCAATCAAGCGCTATCGCAGGTGAGCTAGCCGGTTCCGGCGTAACGGGCGGCCAATATGAGCCGCCAGTTACGCAAGAACGGTAAGGACAAGGAAGGTGGGTGGTCCTGGCCGGACCACCCACCGGGTTCTGCCCCCTACCTGCGATTGATCAGCCCTTGGATTCCTCGGTTTCGTGGCGGAACTCCATGGTGAGATCGTTCTCAGTGAGCTCCACTGCAACCAGCGTGCTGTCCGGGTCCTCCTTGGCATCTGCCTCGAGCTGAGCAGCGAGCTCCTCGTTCCAGATGTCGGTCAGCTCTTGCGGAATGGGAATCTCGTTCCACACCGCGTTGGTCACGTTGACGCCAAGATGTCCGTTGTCGACGAACAGGTCGACCCGGAACGAGATGTTGTCAACCCCGAAGCCGCTCTCACGGTCGGCCTCGATCTCGACCAGTGCATAGCCATCCTTCATGTCGACGGTCATGAAGTTGACGTTGGGGTCGTCGATTCCCTTGGCGATCTCGTTGGCGAGACTCTCCTCGGTGAGCACCGTCGTCAGCTGCAGCGAGCCATCCTCGTTGCGCTCGACGTCGATGCTGCACGCACCTGCAAGCAGGGCAAAGGCCGTCACTACGACCAGCATCATGATCCTTTTCACGATCCACCTCCGATTTGGGCGATTTGCTTACGCCCTCATCTGATCGCAACTCGACGTCGTGCGTTAGTAATCGCGCTCACGCAAACCCATGACAGCGCTCACATTGCGAAGTGACCCAAATCACTAGGGCGTCATGCCCCTGCTGTCGATAATGCCCGCATGAGCAGTCCCCGCATCGAACCAGGCTTGCTGCGCATCTTCCGCTGGTATGTCGCCATCCGGCTCGGTCTTCTGCTGCTTGTGCTCTGGTCCAACCAGGAGAACGCAGACCCCACCAACCCACGCTTCCCCGAGCCCGGAATCGTCATGTTTGGGATCCTGCTCCTGCTGCTGGTGTCACCGCAGGCGAAACGGGTTCTCGGACGTACCTATCTACCGGTGGCCCTGGTGATCGCCAGCATCGCTCCGATAATCGAGAGCGCGGTGAACATCGAGGGCCGGCTCGAAGCCGGCATGACCACCAACGAGGCCCTCGCTGACTTCTGGATGCCCTTCTTCCTGCTGTTCGTTCCGCTACTTCTGATCGCCTGGCAATACCGGTATCGAGCCGTGCTGGTGTTCGTCATCGGAACCACGCTGCTCGATCTGGCCGTAACGATTCCGCTTGTCGAGACCCAGACAACCAACGTTGCGGAGCTGTCAGCATTGATCGTGGGCAGGGGGCTGCTCTTTGCGTTTGTCGGACTCTTCGTTGTGAAGCTGATGGCCGCACAGAAGGAGGCCCGTCGCTCGCTGGCGGCCCACTCCGCCACCCTCGAGCACCTCGCAACCAGCCGGGAGCGGAACCGCCTTGCCAGAGAACTCCACGACACGCTGGCCCACAGCCTTTCCGGCATCGCAGTGCAGCTCGAAGCGGTCAAGTCGATTTGGGATGACGAACCAGAGCAGGCCGCAGCCATGGTGAACCAGGCGCTCGAAAGTGCCCGCGATGGGCTTGGCGACGCCAGACGCGCCATCCAAGCGCTGCGCGCATCTTCATTGGAGGAACTGGGCCTCGAAGCCGCGCTGGCGCAGCTCGGCGAGCGGACGGTCGAGCGGTCCGGGATAGCAGTTGACGTCACATACGCCGACAACGTTGGCGACCTCGACCCTGATGTCGAGAATGCGGTCTATCGCATCGCCGATGAATCCCTCACCAACGTTGCGCGCCACTCCGGGGCCGAACTCGCGACCGTCGACCTGCGCAGGCGCGGGGGCCGAATCCGGCTCGAGGTGATCGACAACGGCGTGGGTTTCGACGCCAATGGCCAGGCGCCCGACGGCCACGTCGGCATCAAGGGGATGACCGAGCGTGCGGAGATGGTTGGCGGCAGCGTTGCCGTCGCCAGCCGTCCGGGCGAGGGCACCACAGTCACGTTCGAGGTGGCACCGTGGAAGTGATCCGAGTTCTCATTTGCGACGACCAGGAGGTGGTTCGGGAGGGGTTGCGGGCCATCCTCGGCAGTGTCCCCGGCCTCGAGGTCGTGGGTGTTGCTGGCAACGGTGCCGAGGCCGTCGAGATCGTGGAGCAGCTGGCTCCCGACGTTGTGCTCATGGACCTCAACATGCCCATCAAGAACGGCGTTCAAGCCACCCGTGAGATTGCAGCCGGTCATCCCGACGTCAAGGTGCTGGTCCTAACCACCTTCGACGCAGAGGAATGGGTCGTCGACGCGATTCGCGCCGGGGCGGGCGGCTATCTGCTCAAGGATGCGCCCCGCGACCAGTTGGTGGCGGCCATCAAAGGAACTGCGGCCGGCAAGACCCACGTCGATCCGAGCGTGGCCGGAGATCTCTTCGCCATGGTTGCCTCTAGCGAGAGCGGCCCATCGACAACCATTGGAGACAACCTCACCGAGCGAGAGCGGGATGTGCTCCGCTTGGTTGGTCAGGGCATGAGCAACGCCGAGATCGCCGAGCGTCTGTTTCTCTCCGAGGGGACGGTACGCAACTACGTGAGTGCGGTCCTCGCCAAGTTGCAGGTTGCCGACCGTACCCAGGCGGCAGTGCTGGCAGTGAAGCACGGGTTGGTCTGACCGGGTTCGTTCTCACCAAACTCTTATTTGCGTCTTGCGACCGTCTTACATGCCGGCGGCATAGTCGGGAGTACAACCGAATAAGCGCATTGGGCGCCCCACGGACTTCCGCTTCCCTCCCTCCCCGCCGACTCCGAGCGTGGTCGCAAAGCCACCCGAGTCTTCCGGTAACGACCGTGGGGCGTCGGCGCGTCCTCAGCCGGTGGGCGCGGTTGTGGCGAGTTGCTCCCGAGTCAACGGTGGGCAATCCCCAGCGATGATCGGCGCGTCACCGGGCGAGGCCCAGCGCCGGCAGGTTGCAATCGGCTTCCAAACCAGGGTCTCACCGCATTCCGGGCACCACTCGTAGCCTTCGTCGACAAGGTCATTGTGATGCTGCGTCCGCTCGTCGACGCCCATCCGCTGATACTCGTTCGTCATGCTGTGTATGTCGGCAGGCAACGGCACAACTTGAAGCGCGCCGCTGCAGATATCGGCGGTCCGTGGTCGGTAATCTGTGGCGAATGGAACCGGCGTTGAATGAGGCCACCCAGTTTCTTCTCGATGGAGATCCCGCGATCCGCTGGCAGACGATGCGCGACCTGCTGGATAGCGATGAGGCCGCCGTAGCCAAGGAACGGGCTCGGGTAGCTGAGACCGGGTGGGGAAGACGGCTGCTTGATCTGCAAGACCCGGAGGGCACCTGGGCGCAGGCGATCTACTCGCCGAAATGGATCTCAACCACCTACACGCTGTTGTTGCTGCGACACCTCGGTCTTGCGCCGGGTAATCCCGCAGCCCTGCGCGGTTGCGAGCAGATCTGGAGTGAGTCCGGCGTTGAAGGCCTGCTGGTCCTACCCAAGTCCACGAGCCGGGGCGACACCTGTGTGAGCGGGATGTTCGTGGCTCTCGCCGCATATTTCGGTTACGAGGATGAGAAGGTTGGATGGGTCATCGATTGGACCCTCGATCAACGCCTCGACGATGGAGGATGGAACTGCCGCACGTTGCGCAGCGGCGCCAGCCACAGCTCGTACCACACCTCGATCACGGTCCTCGAGATGATCGCGGAGCTGCAGGCCAACGGCTACGACGATCCGGCGCTGACCGAGGCGGCCGAGCGCGGCCGCGAGTTCTTTCTCGCCCACCGTCTGTACAAGTCGCACCGCACCGGGGAGGTGTCCCACCCGACGTACACCAAGCTGTCGTTTCCGCCGCGGTGGCACTACGACGTGCTGCGGGGGCTCGACTACTTCCAGTCGGTCGACGCGGCCTGGGACGATCGGTTGTCTGATGCGATCGAGCTACTGGAGGGCAAGCGACGTAAGGACGGTTTCTGGCCTGTGCAACACAAACACGCAGGGCGGGTGTGGTTCGACATGGAGACTGGTCGCAACCCGAGCCGCTGGAACACGTTGCGAGCGCTACGAGTGCTGCGCTGGGTGGACCGTATCCGCTAGGCCTGCGAAACGGCACCTTGGCCGTCGAGTACCGATGGCAGTGTGTCGACCGCCAGTGGAAAGGTGATCGCAAAGACCGTTTCCCGGCCTTCGCGGCGGTGTGAGATCGTTCCGCCGCTGTGTGTCGTCAGCAGCTGGGCGACCGCCAGCCCAAGTCCCACCGTCCCCGTCAGGAGTGGGTCTTCGCCCTGGTGGACGAATCTGCTGAACAGCCGGTCCTCGAGTTCCTTTGGCACGCCGGGACCATCGTCGCGTACCTCGATGGTGTAGCGCAGCCCCTCCCGCTTGCCGATGATCGAGCGATTGGGGCCACCGTGGTGAACCGCATTGGACACGAGGTTGCCGATGATCTGCCGGAACCGAAACGGGTCGGCCGTGATGGTGGCGCCCTGCATCGAAGTCTCGATGTCTTGCCCGACTGCGCTCATCGGAGCGAGGACGGCGCGGACTTCGGCCACCGGGTCGGTCGCCTCGGTGGCTATGAGCAGGCTGTCGGTGTCGGCGGCGGCAGCCGTGAGGATGTCTTCCACCATGCGGCTCAGGTCGGACGATTCGGCGGCGATGAAGGTAGCGAGCTCACGGGTCAGAGCCGGATCGTTGGTCCCGGTTGGCTCAATGAGTTCGAGAGAGAACCCGTAGATCGCGGTCAGCGGAGTCCGGAGCACGTGTGACAGGCTGGCAATGAACTCGTCCTGAGTCTCGCTCACGACACGCTGCTTCTCCATCTGGTGTTCTAGGTCACGGCGGCGTTGATCGCGCCGCACCCGCAACCGATAGGCCAGCAACACGGTTACCGGAACCAGCAATAGCACCAGGAAGCGGGCGGCGTCGGCGAGACGGCCCGCATCTTCCCCGGCTAGGGCAATGAAGCCGATGGCGGAGTCCCGTCTATCGACAAGAGTGGCGGCCAGCGTCTGATACGACTCGTCGAGGCTGTTCCCGACGATCTGTGTGGATCTCTCAGTCCGGCCGGCTTGTATCTGTTCGACTGTCAGATTGACCACCGAGATGAAGGCAGTTGTTTCCGCCTTGACCTGGCCGATCAGGCTGGGGTTCTCGAGGGCTCCGGTGAACCTCTCGATGCGAGTCTGCAGCTCTGTGGTGGCTGCAGCAACGTTGCCCAGGCTGGTTTCCAACTCGGCGGGGGTGGCAACGCCGAGATCGAGTGCTTCGGCAATCACCAACGCTTGCACGGTGCTGTTGCGCGCCGTTGCGGCCGCACTGAGCGAGGCCTCTGCGAGGATTCCCGCCGTTCCTTCTTCGGCGGTCTCCGTCGTGCCTTTGGCTATCGCAAAGACCATGGCAGCTGCGATGAGCGCGACGACCATCGTGGCCGCACCGGCGGTCAGTAGGCCCTGTCGGGTCTTGAGCCGTGACAGGAAGGAACCCTTGTCGCTTTCTTCCGGCATGGTGGCGTGTGGCCTTCTACGGATGGAGTCAGTCATGCGTGGCCTCTTCGTACCAGGGGACAAAAGAAGGGGTTGGCTCGCGGCGATTGCGACCACCGATCCAGGCGACACCAACCACGAGGATGACCAGCGGCACGAGCAGTTCCCTTCCTGTGCCGGCAAAGGTCGCCACCAGCGCCTCGAGTAGCAGCAATGGTGAAAGCAGCACGGTCGCTACAGCAGGGGGAACAACCAGAGCGAGACCGTCGATCAGTGCACTCGAGAACGCGCCGCCCGGTCTGGCACCTCCACGATCCGCGTCGGCAGGATCCGGCAGCGCAGCTAGGGCGACGTCGACCGGTTCGCCCTCACCGTCGCCCGGGGGTGAGGGCTCGGAGGGCGGAGTGCTCGTCGTTGGCGGGGGCAGGGTTGTCGTCGTAGTGGGGGCCGCGGTGGTCGTCGGGGCGGCAGTCGTTGTTGTCGTCGCCGGCAGGGTTGATGTTGTGGTGGTCGTGGTGGGGGGGTCGGGGGGCCTCGTGGTCGGCGGCAGGGTCGTGGTCGTGGTGGTGGTAGTAGTCGTGGGGAGTGTGGTGGTTGTGGTTGGGGCGAGCGTGGTGGTCGTGGTCGTGGTAGTAGTTGCCGGGGGGAGCGAGGTGGTCGTGGTGGTGGTTGGGGGCACCGTGGTCGTGGTTGGCGGCACCGTGGTCGTCGTTGTCGTGGTCGTGGTCGTTGGCGGTGGTGCAGACTCGATGGTCAACGAACTCGGATATGAGGTGGTGTCGTAGGCAAACCACATGTCGTCGTCCGCAACGTCGCGCACCACCAGCTTCACCACTAGAGATCGACCAAACGGCAGGTTGTGTTCGACATGGCCGAGGTCGGCAGTGTGCTGTACCCAATCGTCGGATCCGCCGCTCCACGGATTATGTGTCTCGACGGCGCTGGCGACCAGATTGCAGTCGAAGAAGAAGAGATCACAGTCCCATAGTTGGACTCGCACCGAGCCCTTCTTGTCCAGATTGAAGTCCTTCATTGCCGACCAGAACGTGAAGGTCGCCTGACCATCGAGGTCGACACCGGTCGCTGAAGTCATCCACAGCTGATACTTGCTCGGATCGGTCTCGCCGTGTTCGTCACCGCTCCGCTGCAGCAGCAGGCCCGGCTCGCTGTCCCGGGCTGGGTCGCAGTTGGGAAGGTCGGTGGCGGTTGGGTAGGTCTCGCTGAGAGATGAGATAGGCACCCCGGTGTTCTTCAAGTAGAAGGTTTGAGTGGTGGCCAAAGCGGTCCCCAAGGAAAGGGGCAGCGCGAGCAGCGCAAGCGCGACGAAAGGCAGCACCCAGCGGCGCGCCACGCGTCCGTGCAGCTCAGACCGTTCCATCATGCGCGTATCGCGTTCCTTCGATTCGTACTAAACCCGTCGGCATACTCGAGAAGGACTTGAAGGACCATTGCGGCCCGTGCGAACTAGCTAGTTCCTGTCAGCCCAATGCCCGGCGGAGGAAAGCCGCCATCTGGGCCCGAGTCACACTCTGACGGGGACAGAATCGGTCGTTGATCGGTGGATTGCAGCCGCGGGTTACGCCGGCTGTGGCCAACCGATCGATGTCGAGCTCGAATACCGATTCGTCATCGTCGACAAACCAGTCGCCGCCGCCGTCATCCGCAAGCTCGAGTGCTCTCGCGAGGAAGGCAGCCATCGCCCCGCGGGTGACCGGCGCGGCCGGGCAGAATCGATCGTTCGCCGGCGGGTTGCACCCACGGGTGATTCCTGCTGCGGCCAATGCCCTGATATTGGCTTGATGAACGGATCCACCCGTGTCGGTAAACGGCTCGTCGGTTGATGGGGGAAGCGACAGCGCTCTTGCCAGGAAAGTCGCCATCTGCTCACGTGTCACCGCCCGATCTGGACAGTACAGATCGTTGACGGGCGGATTGCACCCGAGAGTGATGCGTTGTTCGGCAAGCCATGTGATGTCTGACTCGAAGAGGTGCCCGGCGGGTACATCCCGAAACCCTGACGGGGGGATTGGGCCAGATGAGTTCCACTCGTCTGCGCCGACGTCGGCTCCTTGACCGACTGGGCGGGAGTGGCCATCGAAGTCGTCGATCACCGAGGGCCAGGCTGCGGCAGCGTTGATCGCCGCGGCGCTCGAAGCCAGGTGCAGGTCCCCTGCAGCTGCGTCAACGAACCAGCTGCTCCCGGCATTGGTCAGGTTCGAATGCAGCGTTGCGGTAGCACCGTTGCGCTGCCAGATCGGGGCATCGGTGAGGTTGTTGGCAATGGTTGCCGAAGTCGAACCAAACCGGTACTCGATGGCCCCCCACGGGAAGGTTCCGTTCAAGACCACCGTGTTGTGTGAGATCTCGACATCCCTGGCGTAGTTGACGGTGATCCCGACATCGCCGGGACCCGCCCGATAGATCATGTTGTTGCGGATAATGCCGCCCTGATGATCGTACGTATCCTCCCCATCTCGCGAGTTGTCATCAGGCGTCGACAGACCGAGGGCAATGCCCCGGTCGCATTCGATGAAGAGGTTGCGCTCGACGACGGTATCGAGCGAGTTGCGCCACATCAGTACTGCGGGCCCGGCGAGTTGACCCGCGGGGGCCCGGATATTGCGAAACGTGTTGTCCCGGATGACCCATCCCGAGCCCGCCAGCACATCCACCCCATTGGTATACCAGCTGCGCGCTCGGTCGCTGTACTCGAAGAGCGAGCATTCCACGATCCCATCATCGGCGTAGGGCCCCGGCGATCCGGCGGTCGATCCCTTGACGAATTGCTCACCGGCATCGACCAGATGCAGGTTGTACAGGTGAACCCCGTCGGCGTCGTCCTCACCGTGAATCTGGATCAAGTGGT
>JASJEG010000160.1 GCA_030064765.1 Acidimicrobiia bacterium
AACACGTCGGCCCATCTGATTGAACTCGACTCGGAATCGGCGAAGAACAGCCTGCCCGTTCCGTCGAATGCAACGCCGCTCGGCTGCGCCAGCGTGGCCTCGACAAGGCTCCCGTTGTCTACCCCTTCTCGCCCGCTGCCGACGGCCGGCGTGGCGATCCCTGCTTCCAGTTCAACGACCCAGATCTGATGGAACCCGGCCATAGCGACCCACAGCCTGCCGTCACGCAGCGCCAAACCCCAGGGGGAGTTGAGCCGCACATCGTCCAGCAGGCCTGCAGCGGGCGGCCAACTGAGCTGGCCGGTGCCTGCCACGGTGGTCACGGTTCCAGTCGCCGTGTCGATTGCCCTTATGGCGTGATTGTTGGTATCGGCTACAAAGAGGACCCCGGTGGCATCGTCGTACGCCAGACCCTGCGGGGCATCGAATTCGGCAGTGAGGGTGGCCCCGTTCTCGAACCCGGCTCGGCCACTCCCGTATACCGCAGTGACCTCGCCGCTTGCCGCGTCCGCAACAACGACACGGTTGTGGCCGGTGTCGCTGATGAAGACCGTCGTTCCGGTGGCGTCCACAGCCACCTTGCCCGGATAGGAGAGCAGCGTGTTCGGCTGCGTGGCGCGCTCCGGGGTCAGCTCGAAGGGCGTTAGGTCTATCTCTGCGCCGAACTCGGCAACAAGGCCTTCGATGACAGGCTGCACGATGTCGTAGACGCCTTCCCCAGCCTGCATCCCCACAACGTTTCCGGCGGGATCAATCAGTGCAATCGTCGGCCAGGCTTGAGCTCCCCAATTCCGCCAGACGGCAAAATCGTTGTCGTTGACGACCGGGTGATCGACGCCGTAGCGCATCACTACCTGGCGGATGTTCTCGGTCTCGCCCTCGTTCAGGAACTTCGCAGAATGCACGCCGATCACTACCAGTTCGTCGGCATACTCCTCCTCCAGCCGCTGCAGATCGGGAATGACGTGAATGCAGTTGATGCAGCCGTACGTCCAGAAGTCGAGCAAGACGATCTTCCCCCTGAGCTCCGCCAACTGGAGTGGCTGCGGAGTGTTGATCCAATCGAGCCCAGCCGGAAACTCGGGGGCCGGTACGGTTCCCGCATAGGACGGTGTCGCCGTGTCCGGGGATGTCTCATCAGGAACGTCGACCGGAGCGGTCGTTTCGCTCGGACCCGAAGCAACTGCTGTGGTCGACGGGGTCGTGTCGGCGGAGCACGCTGCGGCGAACAAGGCCAAGGCGATCAGTGACAAAGCGAGGCGCATGGGGAAGTCAACGGCGAACACGACGATTCTGTTCCGTCAGTCGCTGTGGTGAGTGTGCGCCGCCACATCGAGGCCGACATCCAGGGCCTTGCTCAGATAGGCATCGGCGCTGTCGGCAGGTCGGCTCGCCCCGGGCGGATACTGGCTGTAGACAATTGCCCCGGTAGCCAGAGCCAGAGCCTCGAGGTGAACCGCCAGGTCGGCAACACCAACGATTCTGGTCACGACACCGGCGTTGGTTGCCCCCGTCACCCTCGCCATGGCCCCGGCCCATGGGCCCGCAACCTTGGCCACGAAGGCCCGATCGGTGTAGGGCGTCTCGCGCGCCTCTGCCCAGCGTGACCCAACCGGCTCCGGGAACGGAATGGCCTGTCCCCGCCGCCGCGGTGTTCCCGGTTCAGTCCAGGCCGTAGTTACATCCAAGACCGTCTCGGTAGCCGCCACTTCGTGGGCTGTCAGCGAGGGGGCAATGCCGCTCCCCAGGTTGCATCCGGTCAAGAGGCGCAGGTCGGCTTCTTCAAATGCCTCGCCGTACTCGGCGGCAGCTCCATTGGCGTCCGCCCAGACAACGCAGCTGATTCCTGCGGACAGCGCTGCCTCGATCTGCGGGTGGGGAGACTCGCTGTCGGTGAGCAAGGCGTCGTAGGTGGCCAGCACGTCGACGTGCTCGAGCCGGTCCTCAGGTTCCGTGGGGTGCTTGTCGATCAGGCCGAGTGCGGTCAAGCTGCGTTCGGCGAGAAGGATGCGCCCCGCTCGCGTCGCAACCTCTCCTTCCTGGTGAAGGGCCAATCTCACCGAGGTGTCTTCTGGTGTTCGGCCGGGTCCCAGGTACCGGTCGGCTTTGGCTGTTTGACCGGGCGCTTCAGGTAGGCAGCGGCGGCGGCGGCGAGCAAGGCGAGGGCTATGAGTCGCTTCATCGTGAACCAGGGTAGCGGCTGTTTCGTTTGGGCAATCGTTGGCAACGAAACAGGTTGGGAGTTCGATGCAATCGAACTCCTATCCGACGATCTGATCAAAAAGAAAGCCGACCCAGTAGGCGATCACCCCGCCGACACCGGCAATGATCAGGTTCTCGAAACCTGCGACTATCGGATTGGTCTTGGTCACCAGGCTCTTGATTGCGCCCACGGCATAGAGCCCAATTGCAGTCAACCCTGCAGCGATGGCAAGGCCTGTCTGCGGCGAATCCACAAGAACGAAGGGCAGCACAGCGGGGAGAGCTCCCGCTGCGAAGAACAAAGCGGAAGCTGCCATCGCGGCGTACGGGGAGCGTTCCTCGGAGTCGACCATGCCAAATTCCAGGACCTTCATCGAGTTGAGGAGCCGTTCGTCGTCGGTGGAGAAGATGGCGACCGCCTTCTCGAGGTCGGTACCGGCAATGCCGAGTTCGCCCAGCATGTGGCGCAGCTGATCGACTTCCATGTCGCGGTGATCCCGAATGTGGTCCCGCTCCAGCTTCAGCTCACGCGCGAGAACCTCGGTCTGGGACTTGGTTGCGAGGTACTCGCCGGCCCCCATCGAGATGGCTCCAGCGATGGCGCCGCCGATTGCAGTCAGCAGTACCTGATCGTTGGTGAGTCCGCCGCCGACGACCACGGCGACGAGGAGGATGGTCGAAACCAGGCCGTCGTTGACGCCCAGAATGATGTCCCGCCAATACTGACGGGTCTGGCCGACGTGCGGTTCGTACGGCTTGGAGGGGTCGGAAGGCTTCTCTTTGTACGCCATTCGAGTGAGGTTAACCCCGCAGACGATCCGTGCTGGCTTCCGCTATATGGAGAACCCGCCCAGTTTGACTTCGAGATACTCGGCAATCCCCTCGCGACCCCCTTCGCGCCCTATACCCGATTGCCTCATCCCGCCGAACGGTGCAGCCGCAGCCGTTGGGTTGATGTCGTTGACGCCCACTATGCCGAAGTGGAGGCCCTCGAACATCCGCATCGCCCTGCTGAGGTTGTGTGTGTAGACGTATGCGGCAAGCCCATAGCTGGTGTTGTTGGCAAGCGACAGCACCTCGTCATCGTCGGTGAACGTGATCACAGGAGCAACCGGCCCGAAGGTCTCTTGGTTGTAGATCTCCATTTCGGGAGTCACTCCGGACAGGACGGTGGGGGCGTAGAAGAAGCCGGCATCCAGACCATCCTCGGTGAGACGCTGTCCCCCGATGTGGAGTGTTGCACCGTGATCGATGGCGTCGCCTACCTGCCGGTTTACCTTCTCCAAAGCTTGCTCGTCGACCAGGGGACCGATGCTCACGCCCTCCTCTAAGCCGTCACCGGCGCGCATTCTGCTGACCCGTTCAACGAGCACGTCCAAGAACGGATCGACGATGCTCTTGTGAACATAGATCCGGTTCGGGCTGATGCAGGCCTGGCCCGTGTTGAGGAATTTCACGAGAGAGGCCCCTTTGGCGGCGTAGTCCGGGGAGGCGTCTTCGAAGACTATGAACGGGGCGTGTCCCCCCAGCTCTAGCGACACTCGCTTCATCGATGCGGCTGCCCGGGCCGCAAGCATCGTTCCCACCTCGGTGGAGCCGGTGAACGTGACCTTGGCGACGGCTGCGTTCTCGACAAGCTCCTCACCGATCGGAGCAGGATTCGCTGTGGTCACCAGGTTGGCAACGCCGGCAGGGATTCCTGCGTCGTGGAGAATGCCGAACACCTCCATCGCACAAAGCGGAGTCTGTTCTGCTGGTTTGACGACGATCGTGCACCCGGCGGCGAGTGCAGGAGCCACCTTGCGTGTGATCATCGAAACCGGGTAGTTCCACGGAGTGATGGCGGCAACGACACCGACGGGTTGCCGAAGCACGAGGAACCTCTGATCGGATCGGGGCGCCGGGAGCACATCCCCGTAGACGCGCTTGGCCTCTTCGGCGTACCACAAGAAGAAGTCTGCGGCGTATTGGACCTCATTGCGGGCCGCCTTGATCGGCTTGCCTTGCTCCTCCGTCATGAGGCGCGCCAGAGCTTCCTTGCGTTCCATCATCAAGCCGTAGGCCCGATACAAGAAGTCGGATCGCTCGAACGCCGTGAGCCGCGACCATCCATTGAAAGCGACCGATGCCGCCAGTATCGCTTGCGCCGCGTCGGTACGGTTCGCATCGGCAACGTCTCCGATGGTCACACCGTTTGCGGGGTTGACTACCTCGAAGCTTCTTCCTGAGCTGGCGCCGCGCCACTCCCCATCGACATAGAGCATGAGCACCCTCCACGGCTGAGAATACCCGGCCCTACAGGTTCGGTCAGCTGCCTGCGGTGGCAAGCTCCTGGGCCAAAGGCAGTTCGATACGGAAGGTGGTCCCGGCACCTGGGGCGCTGTCGAAGGACAGCTTGCCCCCGTGCTTGTCGACCACAATGGATTGAGCGATGGCCAGGCCCTGTCCTGATCCCCGCCCGACTTCCTTCGTTGTGAAGAACGGCTCGAGGATGCGGTTCTGGACGTCGGCGGGAATTCCGCATCCGGTATCGGAGATTTCGATGATGGCCGAGTCACCCTCTGTCCTGGTACTGATGGAGATGGTCCCCTTGTCGCCGTTCTCGACGGTGTCTTCTATCGCCTGCGCCGCATTGACGATCATGTTGAGCAGCACCTGCTTCAGCGGTCCAGCGAGCAGCGGCACCTTGGGTAGCTCGGGATCGAGCCCGCTGAGGTCCATCTCGGCAACGTACTTCCACTCGTTGCGAGCCACGGCGCAAGTTGTCGTAATGAGCTCATTCAGATCCTCGGCCAACTTCTCGTCCGATCCTGGATGAGCGAAGGACTTGAGGGCTTTGACGATCGACGCAACCTGCTCGATCCCTTCGAGGCTGTCTGCGATGGCTCCGGGCACCTCCTCGGAGAGGAACTCGACGTCCGCCTCGCCTGCGACCTCGTTGTAAGCGGTGACTAGGCCGGCAACCTCGCTCACATCGCGCACTGCGTCGGCGAGATCAGCGGCCGCAGTTGCCACCGCCAGTAGATCGCCGAGGGATTCCTCGACGAAGCGGGTGTTGTCGCTCACGTATTGAATGGGGGTGTTGATCTCATGGGCGATGCCGGCAGCGAGGCCGCCGATGGCTTCGAGCTTCTGTGCGTTGACGAGTTCGGTCTGGGCGGCCGACAGCTCGTCGAGCGCCTGCTGCAGCTCGGCGGTCCGGTTCTGCACGTTGTGCTCTATCGATTGCCGGATGCGGACGAGGTGGGCGTGGAAGTGGCCGATGGCATAGCCGGTGAGGCCCAGGACGGCTGGCGCCAGGTCAACGATGTACAGCACCGGCTGCGACCGATGCGCCGCTCTCACTCCCGCGGTGCCGGCCCCGGCTACGAGCCACCCAACGAGAGGAAAGACAACCCCGAAGAGGATTCCGGCTATCAGCCAGCGCACCCGGATGAGGCGGTCCCGATCCGCGCGAGCCTCTTCGTCCTCCGAATCGCGTTTCGCCGGTGCCGGGCGGGCACTTACCTGCATGCTGGATCAGTTCCTCGTGTGGTCGCGCTGTACGATCAGGTGTCCGTGCGAACAGCTCTGCAGCCGGTGGCAGCGCAGCTCGCTTTCCTTGTCTGTCGGCAGCCGTGGCAGCGCGGTAAGCGCAGGGCTCATCGCCTAGCCAGAGCGCGATGGGCGAGCCGAGCTGTCTCCGGGGAAGCTTTGATGGCTGCCGTTGCTCCGGCGGTTCCCGTGGGGAGCGTGAGGCTGAAGACGGTCCATTTTCCATCATGCGCGTAGGTGACGTCACCGCCCATCAGCCGGGCCAGCTGCCTGCTAACGGTGAGTCCGAGCCCCACGGAGTCGGTTTGGCCTGGCCTGTCGTGGGCCCGACCATACGGAGAGAAGATCAGCTCGGCCTCCCCGAAGGGGATTGGCTCACCGTTGTCCGATACCTCGACCTTGCCAACTGCCCCGGCCGACGAAACCCGAACGCGGATTTCGCTGCCGCCGTAGCGGTGTGCGTTGCTGACGAGGTTGCGCAGTATCTGCCGGATCCTTATCGGGTCACCGAGGACGAGGTGTTGTCTCGATTCGTCCACATCGATGGGGATGCCGGGCGGGACGGTGTGGTTGACCTCGTCGATCAAGTCGACGTTCTCGATCTCCAACGACAGATGCCCCGTTTCGGCACGCGCTGCGACGAGGAGGTCGTCGACAATGGCGGCTACTTCTTCGCTCTGCTCGACCAGGATTCCGACGAACTCGTCTCGTTCCGAGTCTGGAAGCGTTCCGTTGGCCTCATATAGCGTATGGGCGAGGCCGACGACTGCCGTCAGCGGGGTCCGCAGCTCGTGGCTGATACTGGCCACGAAGCGGTCCTTGTCAGCGAGCAAATCGTCCTTTTCCCGAAGCAGCCTTTCCTTCTGGGCACGTTGCCGGTGCACTTCGGCTCCGGCGCGCAGCAGGACCCATGAGACCGGGAACATCGTAAGCACGACAACAATGACTGCCATGACCACGGCTTCGGCCGCGGAGCGGCGCTGGAGAGGCATGATTGTCGTGATTGTCGTGACGGCGATGCCCGCAGCGATGAACAGCGACATTGCCCAGAGAGCACGTCGCACCGGTATGAAGAGGAACACCATGAAGCTCTGTGCCAGGGCCACAAACATGGCAACTTCGGGGAGATCGATGAGAGTAATCATCGCCAGATAGAGCATCGTGTCCCAAACGAGGACTTCGAGAAGACTTGCCCTGCGCCTGATGTAGACATGAGAGATGATCAGGACACAGCCGAGCATGATCGCGGCAACGACGAACGTACGATGATCAAGGCGGTTGCCGACGGCCATCGCGGCAAGCGCAATCAGCACGTTGACTGCGATGCGAGCCCGTCTGTAGATGTTGTTGTAGTCGGCGAGTTCGATGGGTGGTCGGTCCGAGCCCAGGAACGCGCCGAGATCATGCTTCTCCACCTATTGCCTGTCGGCGAGCCGGCGACGTTGGTTAGCCAGTGCCCATTTCTCAGCTGATTCTTAGCCAACTGGGAGCTTTGGCTTAATACGATGAAAGAACGTGCAGTCGTACGGTCCTGGTTGAAGGGATTGACTGAATGAAGATGAAGAGTCTCCGCACCTCCATTGCCGCCGCCATGGGCGGTGCACTGCTCGTTGCCGGGTTGCTTGTCGGCGCTTCCCTGGCCCTCGCACAGGAGAGTGATGAACCGGAAGTCACGGAAGAGGGGACCAACGGGGATTCGCTGACTCGTGTGTTCGGCTTTGTGCAGGACCTGTTCGAAGACGAAACCGAGTCGGCCGCAGAGGAATCCGCGGAAGAAGATCTGGAGCGGATCGCAGAGGAACTCCGGGATGATCTGACACCGCTCATCGATCAGATCCGAGAGCTTGCAAACGCAGCCATCGATGAGGCGGTCGAGTCCGGCGCACTCACCGAGGAGCAAGCTGAGCGCGCCCGGGAACGAGTAGAGGGTTTCGCATTGCCCGACGAGTTTCCGTTCCTGAAGCGCGGGTTCCGGTTCGGTGTTCCTGAGGACTTCGAGTGCTTCGGCTTCCGGTTCGGCCCGGATGGGCTCGAGTCGCGGGAAGACTGTCCCGAGTTTGAGCTGCCCGAGGGCTTCCCGTTTGGTCCCGATGGGTTTGAGTTTGGTCCTGGGCCGGAATGGTTTGAGCTTCCGGAGGACTTCGAACTCCCGGAAGGCTTCCCGTTTGGTCCCGATGGGTTTGAGTTCGGTCCCATGCCTGATGGCTTCGAGTTCCGCTTCGGTCCGTTCGAGCGGTTCGGTGACAGGTTGGAGGACTTCGCAGAGGGCCTCGATATCGACCT
>JASJEG010000159.1 GCA_030064765.1 Acidimicrobiia bacterium
GGTTCTCCCGACCCGTTGACCCAGAAGATCCTCGATCGGCCGCGGTTGATTCAACGTATCTCGGATGCAATCCCGGATCACAATTCCGCACACATCACGTGCTTCAACGCCACTCACATGGAGAGGTCGCTGGCGGTGCAGCTGGGTATACCGTTGTATGCCTGTGATCCCAAGCTCAATCACCTGGGGGACAAGAGCCATGGACGAGAGCTCTTCGGCCGGGTGGGGATCGACTACCCCGCCGGTGCGGGACATCTCCGCGATGAAGGAGATGTGGTTTGCGTTCTTGCCGAACTGCGGGGGCGAGATCCCGAACTTCGCCGCGCCGTTGTCAAGCTCAACGAAGGTTTCTCCGGTGAGGGCAATGCGATGTTCGACTACACCGGGGCTCCGAGTGGGAATGATCTGGAGCCGTGGATCAGGCGCAACATCTTCGAGCGTCTCAGCTTCGAGGCAGATGGGGAGAGCTGGGAGCCTTACATGGCGAAGTATCGGGAGATGGGGGGAATCGTCGAGGAGTATCTCGAAGGGGATAAGGCGTCACCGTCGGTACAGTGCCGGATCGATCCGATAGGTGGTCGTCAGATCGTCTCTAGTCACGACCAGGTGCTTGGTGGCCGCACCGGTCAGGTGTTCCTCGGATGTACATTCCCGGCGCATCCCGATTACCGCAGCGAGATCCATGATGCAGCAGATCTGGTTGCGAAGGAGCTAGCTCTAGCCGGGGTCATTGGACGCTTCAGCGTCGACTTTGTCTCGGTGCGCAAGCCGGACGGCTGGAAGCACTACGCCTTGGAGATGAACCTGCGCAAGGGCGGTACGACGCTGCCATACCTGATGCTGAGATTCCTTACGGGCGGTGCTTATGACGCGTCAACCGGCATCTATACGACGCCCACAGGGCAGGCCCGCTACTACCACGCGTCCGACAACGTCGAGCGTGACCAGTACCGCGGTCTCACCCCGGACGACCTCATCGACATCGTCGTCCAAAACGAGCTGCACTTCCGTTCTCACCGCCAGCAAGGGGTGGTTTTCCACCTGATTGGTGCGCTCTCCGAATTTGGCAAGCTCGGTGTGGTCGGTATCGGCCATAGTCCAGAGCGCGCCACTCAGCTGTATCGGGAAACGGTCGAGGTTCTCGACCGGGAGACGGGAGACCAGCTCGCAATCGATTTGCGGGCGGCAGATGACGGTCGCAAGGTACGAACTTCAACTGTGGAACCTGTTCGCGCAGGTGGCGGGTCCGATTAGCTCTGCCCGTCGTTGGCGAGCCGGTTGCGGCGAAGCTTTGCCCGACTGCGCAACTCGAGCGTTGAGAAGCGCCCAGTTGGGGGCAGCTGCCGTGGGGTAACCCGTAGGTCTCTGGGTGCATTTGGGTTTGTCAGTATTTCCATTGTGTTTCTCCTGACCCTTATCCGTAGCACCGGCAGGATTGGATGAGTTCATCATCACTCATGGGCGGCTTCTCTCAGTCGCAGCGACCTATTCGGACCATCGATGTGCAGGCATGGAGGCAGCGGACGGTTGATACCCGTTACCCTTCCGGTTGTGAGGTTCGCCAATGCCTAGCGGTCCCGAGTTGGAGATCATCGTTTGGGTGATCGTTGCCATCATTTCCGGGATCGGTGAGCTACTGACCGGGTCGTTCTTTCTACTCCCCTTTGCCATTGGAGCTGTGGTAGCTGCGCTGGCGGCCGCATTCGGGGCTGAACTGGTCATCGTGCTGCCGGTGTTTCTGGTCGTCTCCCTTGGTTCCCTGGTTTGGCTGCGGCGCTTCGCCGACCGCTTCAGCAAACAGGCCCCGGTGATCCAGGCCGGTGCGGGGCGCTACCTAGGCGCGGTGGGCATGGTCACAAGCGCGATCAAGGGGTCAACCGAAGGCAGAGTCCAGCTAGAGGGTCAAATGTGGCGGGCGCGCACCGCCCATGGCGAACCCATCGAAGTCGGCACCACGGTCCGGGTTGTCGAAGTCCGGGGCACCGCCCTCGTAGTCGAAGCCGAGTGACGGGCGCGAACGCGCCGACGCCCCGCCCAGCCGGGCGGGGCGCCATGCTACTAATGATGGGCTCAGTAGCGCGACGAGTAGGTGACCAGCGAGCGCATGTAGTTGGTGCGCTCGAAGCCCTCGGGATCGGCGGCGGATGCCTGACTGAGGCTTCCCTTGCCCTGCTCGATCGACTGGTACTCACGCTCGGAGAACCAGGACTCCATCTCGAAGAGGACGGTCGCCACGTGAGTCGGTCCATACTTGAGCAGCGCCGACGTCGTCATCGTCACGTCCGCCCCGGCGAGGATCAGCTTGACCACATCCTCACCGGTGTGCACACCGGAGCTGGCCGCGATCGAGGCGTCGATCCTGCCGCGCAGGATGGCAGTCCAGCGCAGCGGCAAGCGGAGATTGACCGGGCTCGACAGGACGACGTCCGGCTTCACCTTGAGCTCTTCCAGGTTGATGTCCGGCTGATAGAAGCGGTTGAACAGAACCAATCCATCGGCTCCGGCCTCGACCATGCGGCGACACATCGATGCCAGCGATGAGAAGTACGGCGAGATCTTCACCGCCAGCGGGATGTTGATCGCTTCCTTGACATCGCTTACCAGGTCGATGTAGCTCTTCTCGATGTCGCTTCCCGTCATGTTGATGTCGGTGGCCACCCGATACACGTTGAGCTCGATGGCATCGGCGCCGGCCTCTTCCATCGTCTTGGCGTATGCGGTCCAACCACCAGGCGACATGCCGTTGAGCGAGGCAATGACCGGTATCGAC
This sequence comes from Acidimicrobiia bacterium, assembly GCA_030064765.1. GTDB lineage: Bacteria > Actinomycetota > Acidimicrobiia > Spongiisociales > UBA5794 > JAAETI01. Next base: position 2,771 of record JASJEG010000159.1, read on the forward strand.
AACCTGTTCTTGGCCTTCTCCAACAACTCGAGGTAGTGCTCGGGTCCGGTGTTGTAACCCTCCATCTCTGGGATGTAGCTGCCGAATGCCTCGGGGGAGATTGCCGAACCGTACTCATACAGGTCGTACACCGCCCAGGCGTCGTGCTCGATTTGCTCCTCGAAGAGCGAAGGGAGCACCACGGCAGCCACCCCCGCCTCCTCCAGCTGGAACAGCGTGTCCATTTTGCTGGTCAGCGGAGACGATGAGGCAACAAGTGGATTAGCCAGGTCGAGCCCCAGGTACTTGGTAGTGATGTCGACTGTCATTCGTCAACCTCCTCGTCCTCGAACTCGGCAGTGCGTTCGACATGGATCATCTGCTCGTACAGGTGCCACCTGTTGTCGATGTCGTGCTGCGCCTGATCCATCAACTCGTTGTAGTGCTCCGGGTTGGCCCTGGCCAGCATGGCGAAGCGGCCCTCGGAGGCGGCGAAGTCGCGGAACGACATCTTGGGCGCTCGGCTGTCGAGCTTCATCGCCGGTCGGCCCTCGGCTTCCTCGTTCGGATTGAAGCGGTAGAGCGGCCAGTAGCCGGAATCAGCGGCTTCCTTCTGGTGCGCCATCATCGTTGCCATATCAATGCCGTGAGCAATGCACGGGCTGAATGCGATGATCAGCGACGGACCGTCGTGAGCCTCGGCTTCAGCAAATGCCTTGGCAACCTGGGTCATGTTGGCCCCCATCGACACCTGAGCCACATACACATGGCCGTAGGACATGGCGATCATGCCAAGGTCCTTCTTGCCCGTCGGCTTGCCTCCTGAAGCGAACTTGGCGACAGCCGCCCGTGGGGTCGACTTCGACGCCTGGCCGCCCGTGTTGGAGTAGACCTCGGTGTCCATCACCAGGATGTTGACATTGCGGTCGGAAGCCAGCACGTGGTCGAGGCCACCGAAGCCGATGTCGTAGGCCCAGCCGTCGCCGCCGAGGATCCAGATGCTCATCTTGACCAGATAGTCGGTCAAGGTGTCGAGCCGCGTGGCCTCGGGGGAGTCGAGCGTCGCCAGGATCCGCTTCAGCTCGGCGACCCGATCGCGCTGCTTCGCCAGCCCTGCCTCATCCGACTGGTCGGCGTCGAGGATCTCGCCAGCGAGTCCGCCGACTTGCGGAGCAAGCTCGGCCAGCAGATCACGCGCCATTTCTGCCTGCTGGTCGATCGCCAGCCGCATCCCGAATCCAAACTCGGCGTTGTCCTCGAAGAGTGAGTTCGACCACGACGGGCCCCGCCCTTCGTCATCAACTGCGTATGGAGTGGTCGGCAAGTTGCCGCCGTAGATCGAGGAGCAGCCGGTGGCGTTGGCGATGATCATTCGATCGCCAAACATCTGGCTCATCAACTTCACGTACGGCGTCTCGCCACAACCGGCACAGGAACCGCTGTACTCGAAGAGTGGTTTGAGCACCTGGGAGCCCTTGACGGTCTCCGGTTTGGTCTTGGTGCGATCCCACTCCGGGATGGACAAGAAGAAGTCGTAGTTCTCCTTCTCGACCTCGAGCACGTCCATCTTCGGAACCATGTTGATGGCCTTGTGCTTGACCTCTTCCTTGCTCTTCGCCGGGCAAACGTTCACGCAGACCTTGCAGCCGGTGCAGTCCTCGGGTGCCACCTGAATCGTCGTGTACATGCCCTCGAAGTCCCGACCCTTCCAGGGCTTCGACTGGAAGGTGTCCGGGGCGTTGTCCACCACCGATGGCTCGTATACCTTGAGCCGGATTGCCGCATGCGGACACACCAGCGCACAGCGGGCGCAATCGATGCAGATCTCCGGGTCCCAGACGGGTATCTCCAGTGCAATGCTGCGCTTCTCGTACTGCGTGGTAGCGGTCGGGAACGTCCCATCGACCGGGAGTGCGCTCACCGGTAGCAGATCGCCCTTGCGGGCGGCGATCATGCCGGTGACGCGTTGCACGAAGTCTGGAGCGTGGGCCGGCACAGGCGGGATGAGCTCCATCGTCGACGTGACCTGGCTCGGCACTGTGACCTCGGCCAGAGCCGCCAGCGAGGAATCAACTGCGGCGTAGTTCTTGTCGAGGATGACCTGGCCGCGTTTGCCGTACGCCTTCTTGATGCCGTCCTTGATGGCCTGGATAGCCTCATCCTGCGGGAGTACCCCGGCGAGTGCGAAGAAGCAGGTTTGTAGGACGGTATTCACCCGGCCGCCCAAACCAGCGGCTTGGGCGACGGAAACGGCATCGACGACGTAGAACTTCAGCTTCTTGTCGATGATCGCCCGCTGGGCGTCGGCCGTCAGGTGATCCCACACCTCGTCGGGCCCGTATGGGCTGTTGAGAAGGAACGTGGCGCCCTGGGCGGCGATGTCCAGCACGTCGACCTTCTCCATGAAGTTGAACTGGTGGCATGCCACGAAGTCCGCCTTCTGGATCTCGTAGGTCGAGTTGATCTTGTTGGGACCGAAGCGCAGGTGGGACACTGTCATCGCGCCCGACTTCTTCGAGTCGTAGACGAAGTGCGCCTGGGCGTACATGTCGGTGTTCTCGCCGATGATCTTCACGGAGTTCTTGTTGGCGCCAACGGTGCCGTCCGCACCCAACCCGAAGAAGACCGCCTCGACGACGTCCTCGGGCTCCTTCCACTCGGCCTCGATCGGCAAGCTGAGATGCGTTACATCATCGATGATGCCGACGGTGAAGTGGTTCTTGGGCTCATCCTTCTCGAGCTCGGCAAACACCGTCATCGCCATCGCAGGGTCGAACTCCTTCGATGACAGGCCGTAACGACCGCCGACGATGCGGGGCCCGCCGCCCCTCTCCGCAAATGCAGCGACGACATCGAGATAGAGCGGTTCGCCAATGGCGCCGGGCTCCTTGGTGCGGTCGAGCACCGCAATGCTCTTGACCGTATCGGGCAGCGCATCCATGAAGTGGTCGATCGAGAACGGGCGGTAGAGGTGCACCGTCAACAGACCAACCTTCTCGCCGGATTCGACGAGATAGTCAACGACCTCGGTAGCGGCTCCGACGCCGGAACCCATCATCACAACCACTCGCTCCGCGTCCGCGGCGCCCCGGTAGTCGAACAGGTGATAGCGGCGGCCGGTCAGATCGGCCAGCTTGTCCATCTCCGCCTGCACGAGGCCGGGAACTGCGTTGTAGAAGGGGTTGGCGGCTTCGCGCGCCTGGAAGAACACATCTGGGTTTTGCGCAGTGCCGCGCAGCTTCGGGGCATTCGGGTTGAGAGCCCGCAGCCGGTGCTCCGCAATGAGATCGTCGTCGATCATCGCCTTCATAGTCGCTTCATCGATCGTCTCGATCTTGGAGACCTCGTGGGAGGTACGGAATCCATCGAAGAAGTGGAGGAAGGGGATGCGCGAACGCAGGGTCGCCGCATGGGCGACCATCGACATGTCCTGGGCTTCCTGCACCGAAGCTGAGGAGAGCAGGGCAAACCCGGTCTGCCGGGTGGACATGACGTCCGAGTGGTCGCCGAAGATGCTCAAGGCATGAGTGGCCAGCGTCCGGGCTGCCACATGGATGACGGTCGGCGTCAATTCCCCAGCGATCTTGTACATGTTGGGGATCATCAGGAGGAGACCCTGCGATGCGGTAAAGGTCGTGCACAAGGCGCCGGCTTGGAGCGCGCCGTGGACCGCTCCGGCGGCACCGCCTTCGCTCTGCATCTCCGTAACATCGGGGACGACGCCCCAGATGTTGGGTTGGCCTACCTGCGACCACGCGTCGGCGAGCTCGCCCATGGGCGAAGCCGGCGTGATGGGGTAGATGGCGATTACTTCAGACACGGCATGGGCGACGCGTGTGGCGGCCTCATTCCCGTCAACCATTGTGTATTGGGCAGTCATGTAGCTCCTCAGCTTGAGGTGGATCCATGATTGCGAGCGCGCTGGCAGGATCGGTAGGCCCATACGTCCCAAGGGAGTAGGCCAACTGTCGAAATCCTCGGGCTCCGGGGGCAAATAGCTGCGTGTCAGACGGCGCGCTGCAGGGCATACTGGACCTGACGGACGGGATTTCCCTATGCCCGAGATCAGCACATTCGATTTTCATGTCACTTCTGAGTGCAGCCAGGAGTGTGCGTATTGCTGGGGTCCGCAGGGGGTTCCCGAGGTGGACACCGCAACGGCTGTGGCAATCATCGGCAAGATCGCCGCCACGGGGAGCCGCCGCATCGTGTTCACCGGAGGAGATCCTTTGCAGCGCAGCGACATCGGCGAGTTGATCGAGCACGCTGCCGGCATGGGACTCGAGGTGGCGGTGTCAACTACGGGTGACAAGCTGACCCGGCAATTCCTCGATGAGCATGGTGGCTCCATCGATCTCATCTCTCTGCCGCTCGACGGTGCTAGTGAGGAGGTGTCACGACGCACCAAGCTGGCGGGGCACTTCGATGCAGTGATGGCGGCGCTCGATCTGCTCGAGGGTTACCCCAGCATCGACGTCAAGGTGGCGACACCGGTCACGAGGCACAACCTCGCAGACGTACCCGACGTTGTTGCGCTGCTGGATGAGCGAGCGGCGCGCATGCGAGGGCGCCTGTTCTACAACGTCTTTCAGGCCTTTCCCCGCTCGATGGATCCCGAGGTGCCGTGGCCGGAGATCGTTGTGTCCGACGCCGACTTCACCGAGCTACAGAGGCAGGTGATTGCAGATTTCCATCCGTATCGCATCAACTGGCTCAGCCACGGGACTCTGGACAAACTGTATGTGATGGTCTTTCCCGATGGGTCGCTCACCGTGCCCAGCGGCAGCGAGTTTCGCAACTATGGCCAGTTCCTCGAGATCGAAGATATGGACGAGCTGCTGGACCGCTCTGATTTCGATGCGCCGCGACACCGGTTGCACGCCGAAGGTTGGTCACGGTCTAGCTAGTCCGGGTTAACGTTGGCCGCTCAGCCGCGATGCGCAGGGTCGGCCTGGCTGCCGTGGGCTGCCCCTTTTTCTGTAGCGACGCCCCTTTGTCGTACCCGGTCGACTGCGGCCCGCACGGCGAGCACAACGAAGAAGAGAGCGATCGGCATTATTGCCATGGTCGCCGAGCCGGAGATGTCGGCGTGATAGCTCACAACAAGCCCTGCGGCGACGGAGAACACGCCGATCAGGGCGGCGGTCGCCATGATGGTCGGGAGGCGTCTTGCCAGCAGCGCCGCCGTTGCCGGCGG
>JASJEG010000156.1 GCA_030064765.1 Acidimicrobiia bacterium
CAGGGCTTCGTCGGTTGGAGCAACCGCAACCGACCAAGTGGATCCGGGTAGCTCCACTGGGAAGACGGCGGCATGTTCGAGGTCGGTCAATGTCGGGATGGAGCCCGCCGGCACGATCTCCCACTCGACCTGCTGAAGCGCCGGCGTGGCCACTTCCGCCACCAGCAGCGGCTCCAACATCATTGCCATGACCATGCCTTGCCTGGATCCATCGGTTTCCTCGACCGGCACTGAGACGAAGAAGAGGCGGTCGAGCCACAGTTCGCCGAACTTGATTGAGATGAACTGGGAGATCGAGGGGCGATTGCGAGCTATGGCCGTCGCAATGTCTGCTCGCCATCTCGGGTCGAATCCGGCGTCGAGGCCGAGCGCCAGCTCGCCCACAATTGGCTCGTCGGGGAGTGCCGTCCGGATCACACTCCCGACGGCAAAGGCCTGGACTGGGTAGTAGATGTCCCGAATCGTCAGGTCGAGGGGCGAGGCGTCTGTGAACTCCAGGTTGTCGTCAGAGCCCTCGTCATCCGGAAACTCGAAAATCTCGTACCAATCACCGTGGATCGCCCGCTGGGAAGCCACAAATTCGGGCATCTCGTCGGCGGGGACCTCGCTCAGATACCCGTAAGCGACTGCGCTCTCGAGTCCTTCGATACGGCTGGTGAAGCTCCCGAACGTGTCTTGGTCGGGGCCGATCTCCTCGACGAATGCAGCCACCGCTTCGACATCTGCGATGACGTCGTCGACGGCCTCTTGCATCACCTGTTCGATCAAGGATGCCTGGTCTGCGGTCCAGGTTGCGATCTCGGTGCGCGCGGAAACACTCTCCAATGCCGCCGCGATCACGAATGTGGCGACGACGAGGAGCGCCAGACCGATTGCCACGGGCTTGCGGGCCCCTTCGCGCTTCACCATTAGTGGTCTGTCGGCTATTCACGGGTCCGGGTAAAGGGCGCTGTCAGTGGGCGACGAGCGGCGCTTCGACGGCAAGCCGGGCACGATGCGCAAAGTCAAAAGCAGGGTCGAGCAGCCACATGAAGGCGAGACCGCTCAGGGTTGCCAGCACGATCTCTGCCCGAGCTTCGCTTTCGCGGTCCGACAGTGCCGAGTTCTCCCGGGCGATTGCAGCTGCGAAGCGGGCAACGCGGCGATGGTGGTGGCGCTTCATGCTGTCACCCAGGGAGCCGTTGGTGGCCCCGGAGATGGCGATCTTCAGGTATACCCGGGCGACGTCAGGTTGGCCGGTGACGAACGAGATATAGGCCTCAACCAATTCGTGCAGCGAGTCGGGGGCGTCACCAGTGGGGTGGGGGTCGACGGCGCGGATGGCATCCTTGACCACCCGCAAAACGGCATCTTCCTTGGTCGCAAACAGGTTGTAGAAGCTTCCGGCGCGCACGCCGGCTCGATCGCAGATGGCCTTGAGAGTGGTTCCATCTAGGCCTACTTCGCCGAGCAGCTCACGGGTCGCATCGATGATGCGCGCTTCGGTTCGGATACCTGCCTGATATCGCGCCAAGGGTTCCCTTCCTTCAACGGGAGAAACACTAGCCGGTTTTTCGCAAACTTGGAGCGTTCACTCAAAATAGAGTGTATACTCAAATTCCAATCAAGTCACCACCACGGTGCAGCCAGCCACGAGCGATGGGGTCTGCCATGAGTCACTACAAGACCAACCTGCGGGACATCAAGTTCAATCTCTTCGAGGCGTATCGGACTCAGGACTACATGGGTGAGGACCCATTTGCCGATATGGACGAAGACACCGCCCGGCACATGCTCGACGAGATCGATCGGTTTGCCATCGAGGAGTTTGCTGCCAGCTTTGTCGACGCCGACCGCAATCCGCCGGTTCTCGAGGACGGCGAGATCAAGCTGCCGCAGAGTCTGAAGGATTCGCTGAACGCCTACTACGAGGCCGGCTGGGACACCCTGTTCCGCCCGCCCGAGTTGGATGGCGTTGCTGCGCCGCTGTCGCTGCGATGGGCAGTACAGGAGCTGCTGGTCGGTGCCAACCCGAGCGCTTTTCTCTTCATTGGCACCCTGATGTCTGTTGTTCTCAACGAGGTCGGTACGCCGGAACAGATCGAGCGGTTCGTCAAGCCGGCACTCGAGAACAACTGGGGCGGCACGATGGTGCTCACCGAGCCCGATGCCGGGTCGGATGTGGGCGCCGGGACTACGAAGGCGATCCCCGTCGATGAGGCGGCCGGCGTCTTCCACCTCGAAGGCGTGAAGCGCTTCATCACCTCTGGTGACCACGACGCCTTCGAGAACATCATCCACCTGGTGCTGGCCCGCCCAGCCGGCGCCGGCCCCGGAACCAAGGGCTTGTCGATGTTCATCGTGCCCAAGTTCCTGGTGAACGAGGATGGTTCGCTCGGCGACCGCAACGGCGTCATCGCCACCAACCTCGAGAAGAAGATGGGTATCAAGGCATCCACCACCTGCGAGCTGACCTTCGGCATGGACGAGCCGTGCGTTGGTTACCTGGTTGGCGATGTCCACGACGGTATCCGCCAGATGTTCCGTGTTATCGAGCGGGCCCGGATGCTGATCGGCACCAAGGCTACTGCGACCCTCTCCAGCGGCTACCTCAACTCGCTCGAGTACGCCAAGGAGCGGGTGCAAGGCCCAGACATGACCCAGATGGCCGACAAGACGGCTCCTCGCGTGGAGATCATGCGCCATCCCGACGTGCGCCGCATGCTGATGCTGCAGAAGTCGCATGCCGAAGGTTTGCGGGCCCTGCTCTACTACACGGCCTGGATACAAGACCAGCGGGAGCGATTCCCGGATGACAAGACTTGGGACAAGAAGGATGACTTCTTACTCCCGCTGGTCAAGGGCTATTCGTCGGAGAAGGCCTATGAGCTGCTGGCGACTTCGCTGCAGGTCTTTGGTGGCTCCGGTTTCACCACGGACTATCCGATCGAGCAGTACATCCGCGACACCAAGATCGACACCCTGTATGAGGGCACGACCGGTATCCAGGCGATGGATCTGTTCTTCCGCAAGATTGCGCGAGATCAGGGTCAGACGCTGACGGCGCTTGCCAGCGAGGTGGTTGAAATGATCAAGGGTGGACCTGAGGAGCTCGCAGTAGAGCGGGAGCTTCTCGGCATCGCCCTCGACGACACCCAGGCGCATCTCGGCGTGATGGTGGGTCACCTCATGGGTGCCCAGCAGGATCCAAGCGGCATGTACAAGCTGGGCCTGCACTCCAACGCACTGCTGGAGAGCGTCTCCGAGATCACCATCGGCTGGCTGCTACTGCGCCACGCCGAAATCGCGCTCGAGGCGCTGCCGGAGGCGGACAGCCGGGACCAGGCGTTCTACGAGGGCAAAGTGGCTTCTGCTCGTTTCTTCGCCCGCCACGCCCTTCCCAAGGCCAAGGCCCGGCGCGAAGCCGCCGAGCGCGAGGATGGCGCACTAATGGAGCTGGCGGACGAGGCCTTCTAGCACTCGCCCAAACCGTTCTTGCGTAACTGGCGGCCGATATCAGCCGTGGTTTACGCAACAATGGGGTGCTGCGTGCTGCGGCGTCTAGATCGAGATGAGCGGTCCGAAGACGAAGACGAGACCGACGCTGACTACGCCTACGGCGAACGCGGCTGCGATGCCGACGACGAATGGCTTGAATCCGAGGCCTCTCAGCTGAGCAATCGATGTGCCCAACCCGACGCCGGCCATGGCGGTTGCCAGCAGATACTCGGCCCAGGTGCGGATGGCGTGTGTGACGTCCTTCCAGGCGTCGGCCCCCCAGATCCCAAATGCCGAGCCGCCCCCGTCGACGCCGGCATCGCCGATCGACCGCAGAGCAGCCATCGCAAGAAAGCCCAGGATGAAGACGGGCACGAGATCGAGGGCCCGGGTCTTGCGCCCGGCATCCTCGCCCTGGCGCCGCAACCGCTGGGCATACGCATAGGTGATCCCGGGTATTGCCACGACCATCATTGCGTTGCGCACGAGTTTCCCGATCACGGCGATGTCTGCCACCGACGGCGCTGCGGTTATGTCGAACGACTGGTCGTAGATCAGGCCGGCCCCGGCGACCTGAGCGGTCTCGTGGATCGAGGTTCCGAGGAACAACCCGGTGTTCACGATGTCGCCGCCGAAGATGAGGTTGCCGAGGAACGGGTACAGGACCATGGCGACGATGCCAAAGATCGTGATGTTGGCGACTGCGTAGGCAACCTCTTCGTCCCGGGCCTTGATGCCCGGTGCGGTGGCGACGATGGCGGTGGCACCACATATCCCGGTCCCGATCGCAATCAATGTCCCAAGCCGGTCGGAGAGGCCCAGCCAGCGGGTTGCCCGGGTCGCAACGATGAGCCCGGTGAGCACCGCCCCGACGACGATGGGTATACCGAACACTCCGACTTCCAGCACGTCGAGGAGGCTGAGTCGGATACCCAGCAGGATGATGCCCAGCCGCAGCAGCTTCTTGAGTGCGAAGCTCACGCCCGGCTGGAACCGCTCGTGGAGTCCGGCGGTGTTGCGAATCACCATGCCGAGCACGATTGCGATGAGGATGAAACTCACCAGACCGTCGAATCCAAGAGCGCTGTTGATGAATTCGGCCAACCCAACGGAAACCGCGACCACGGCTGCCGCCAGCAGCACACCGGGTATCAGTGCGGGTGCCTGATCGATTGTTGTGCCGAGCAGCAGCCTCTCCCAGAGGCGCATCGGGCGGCTAGTAGCGACATCGGTCATGTTGGTCCAAGAGCGTGGCGGGCCATTCTTTCACACCGGGCCCTACCTTAGGAATCCGACGGCTAGTGCATTTGCCGTTGGTCGAGCGCCTGGGTCACCGCCTCGCGAAGTTCGTCAGGCCGGAACGGCATCTTGATCACCGCATCGGCCCCCGCCTCGAGTACTGCCGCAACCGACTTTTCTCGAGTGTCCGTGGTCATCGCCACGATCGCCGGTGACTCTTGACGCGCCGCCAGGCGTCGGATGATGCCGAGCCCGATGGCAAACGGTTGGTACATGCCGATGATTACGAGCCCGCTCTTGTCAAAGCCCCCAATCCTTTGGGGGCTGTGGGGGAGTCTTTGGAACTCGAATTCAAAGTCGAAATCACGAAAACAGGTCTCCACAAGTCTTCGCAAGACCTGTGAGTCCTCGATTACCAGCACACGCATCTGATAGCCCATCCGTGGAATATGACACCGACCTACTGCACTTAGGTCCCCGCCAGCTAAGCGCACCCCCACGTATGAGGGAAACTGAATATCCCATGTTTGGCTAGTGACAGGTCACTAGTCATTTCTGGCTAGCCAGTTCCAAAAAGCGAAACTAGCAGGTTCCCAATATTCAATGCGAGCCATATGTGTGAGTACTCTGGGTGGCATGAGTGATCACTATGCGTTCGTTGTTGGACTGCGGGCCTTGCGCGACTACGAGCCACGGCCCATCGCTGAGGAGGACATGACCGCCATTCTCGAGGCGGCTCGCTGGACTGGGTCCTCCAAGAACCTGCAGAACTGGTCGTTCGTCGTCATCGACGATCACGAGGTGAAGGATCGGTTTGCCGACTGCGGGAGGTTCACGGTTCCCATCCGGAACGCACCGGCGGCGATCGCCATCGTGGAGGAGCCGGGCGGGTACGAATTCGACTCCGGTCGGGTGGCGCAGAACATCATGCTGGCGGCGGCGGCGATCGGGATTGCCTCGTGTCCGATCACGATGCATTCCCATGCGAAGGCTGCCGAGGTCCTGGGGTTGCCGGAAGGGCGGAGATGCCGCTACGCGGTTTCGCTCGGATACCCGGCACCCGCGGCAGGGCCGAAGTTCAAGGGCGGTCGCAAGCCGCTCGACGAACTCGTACATCACAACCAGTACTCGTGAAGATCTACTTTGCCGGGTCGATACGTGGCGGTCGCGATGATGCCGACATCTATCTGAAGCTGGTCGAGGAGCTGGAGAAGTACGGCGAGGTCTTGACCGAGCACGTCGCCACAATCGGCGAGGAGGACATGAGCGACGGTGAGATCTTCGTGCGCGATCTCGAATGGCTCACCAACTGTGATGCTGTGGTCGCCGAGGTGACGATGCCCAGCTTGGGAGTTGGGTTCGAGGTCGGTGTCGCCCAAAGCCTTGGGATCCCCGTCCTCTGTCTGTATCGCCCGGCACCGCAAAGAAGGCTCTCCGCAATGCTCGCAGGCAATCCGGGGATTCACGTGGCCGAGTACTACTCAGTTGGTGAGGCTGCGGAATTGCTCGGGGAGTGGTTTCCTGCCTAGTGGCCAACGATCGGTCACTTGAGCTCTCCGCCCTTGAGTGATAGCGTTATCTAGCGTTAATCTACAATAAATAGAGACTTGTGTGGTAGCGCGAGTCTCTGGCGGGTGTTGCCAAGTCTCGGTACTCTGCTCGCCAGGTTCTGGGAACCTAGGGAGGAACGGTGGTTGACCGTACCGATGGGGCGGACCCAGTGTTGACCTACGATGGCGCGCCGTCGATCCGGCGAAGTGTCTTGAGCCGAATTCGGCTGGGTCACGTTGTCATGGTGCTAGCGGCCCTCTTGGCGCTGTTGCTCAACCTTGCCGTGCTACGCAGCAATCAAGACACGATTGAGGTAGCTGTTGCCGCTTCTGACATCAGTGCCGGAACCACGCTAACCATGTCCCACTTCGTGCTTTCTGAGGTGCCCGCCGACGGCGTTCTATCTGCACGTTTCGTGGCTGGAGACGGCGTTGGCCGGGCAGTTGGGCAACTGACCACCCGGTCCGTCAAGGAAGGCGAGCCGATCCTGGAATCGGACCTATTGGTCGTGGAGAACCGGGATGGGCTTCGAGCAATGAGTATTCCGATAGACCACACCCAAGCCGTGGCCGGCAACATATCGGCGGGTGACTCAGTTGACGTAGTGCTGGTGTTGAATGGCGTCGCAGCCTTTGTCGCCACCGATATCCACGTGCTCGCTGTTCCCGACACCGGGGCCAACGCTCTCGGGGCTCGCAGTGGATACGCTCCAACGGTAGCGGTCGACGCCGCGCAGGCTCTGCGTATCGCAGCTGCACTCGACACCGGCACCGTCCACATTGTTCGCTCGACCGGATCGGCTTTGCCCGATGTCGAGAAGGCCACCGCAGTCGAGGACGAGGCGGTGGAAGGCGAATCGGGATGACCGCTCGCTCTGCACAGCAGCGCGAGCCTGCCGTTGCAGTCGGTTCTTCGCAACGTCCGTGGGTAGCCGAGTTGATGAGTCACGCTCAGGATCATGCCGGGATCCGCGTTGTCGGCACGATCCTCTCCTCCCGAGAGGCCGTAGAGCAAAGCTACGACGTGTTGCTCATCGATGACTCGACCAGCTACCTGACGAAGAGGCTCATTGACCGCGTCCATGCCCTCCGCCGCATCGTCATCGGTGTGTACGAAGGTACCCGTGGAGATGTCGGGCGCATCAAACTGATGGATCTCGGTGTCGATGCGGTTATTGATGCCGAGGCCTCGCCCAAGGAGTTCCTGGCCCGGATTCGGGCCATCACGGACCAGCAAACGGTTGACCGGGACTTCGCCGAGATGGTTGATGCCGAGTCAGCTGTCACCGCTGCGTTCGGGCCCGACCCAGTTGCCACACCGGCGAACGTGGGCGCCGCAGACTCCTCGGTCATAGTCGTCAGCGGTACGAATGGTGTTGTTGAGGTGGCCCTCGGTCTGGCGGTCCAGATTGCTAGACGTGGGCTTCCCTGTGTCATCGTCGACTTCGACACCGTTGAGCCAGCACTGGCGCAACGGCTCGGTGCGCCCCTTTCTCCCAATGTGCTCTCAGCCGTGGAATCCCTGCGGTTCTCTGGGGAAGTCACAGAGATGGTCCTCTCCCATCAGGCAGGTTTTGGGCTTCTCGCGGGTCTCCCCAGCCCACGGGAATGGGAGGCCTGCGGG
>JASJEG010000157.1 GCA_030064765.1 Acidimicrobiia bacterium
CCCGATGCGACCCGATCGCCTCCCCGTGGCTCTGCAACCACGCATTCATCTTCTGGATCGCCTTGCCCTCCGGATCCGGCGCAAAGCCATCGAAGACCGCAACCTTCATCTCCGGTAGCGACTTTGTCAGTACACCCATCTGTACCTCTCCTACGAGATCTATCGCACGCACCCGCATGGCCGGCACGTTGCTGTTTCGGAATTCGCGCGGCGGTACCCCAAACTCATCCTTGAACGCACGACCAAATGCCTCGTGGCTTTCGTAGCCGTAGTCGATGGCGATCGTCAGGATCGAGGCTGTGGCATTGCGCAGCGCACCAGCCGCTTCGGCAAGCCGACGCCTACGGACATACTCGCCATAGCGGTAGCCCGTTAGCGCCGGGAAGTACCGGTGCAGGCTTCGCAGTGACATGCCGGCGGTACGGCAGCAGTGCTGGCGGTCACGTCCTGGGTCAGGTCGGCCTCGACGAGATCGACAGCTTGTTGGATTTGCTGGTAGATCGTCAGCATGTCACCGATTGTATGAAGCGGCGGTCAGCGCTACTTGATCGAGTCTGCAAACCTCGGCTGGCGTACTTGTTGCGCTGAGTCGACATAGGTCAGTTCGATCTGATCGCTGCGACGTTGATTTCCCCTGCCCACATCGACACATCGCCGCGTAGGGTCAAGACCTCAGGGCGTGTGCCCGGTTGAGATACAAGGGAGGGATCATGGGAAGGCACCGAATTCGGTTCGTTCTCTTGGGCGTTGCGACGCTCTCGCTACTTCTGGGGGCCTGCGGTGGCGGCTCCAACGATGCGGCAACGCCGGCGACAACTGCAGCAAGCGACGCAACGGCTCAGGGGGGCGGAAATGACACGCCGGCTAGCAACACGACAGCACCGGCCGACGATGCAGCCGACAACGGCGATGGCGAGGACCCACCTGCCGAGACGACAGGAGGCGACCTGAGCCTCGTTCCGTCGGGCGAGACCGACCTGTTGGGAAACCCCGCCGGGCAGGGTTTCGTCGAACTAGGCGGCGTCCGCTACGACTTCATCCTCAACTCCGCGTGCCAGAAGATCTTCGGTGCCGTTCAATCAGCGGGGGGAGCAGCCGACGGGTCGGACGTCAACGTGGACGCAGTGATCCCGCCTGAAGATTGGGAGACCGACACAGCGGCGGGTTGGGACCCGCCATATGTCGAGATCGAGATTGGCGATGACAGTTGGCGAGCTGCAGCTGGTTCGGAGCACCTGGCCGGGGGAGAAACCGTTGAACTGACACCGGAGCAAAGCTCTGTCAGCTTGTTCACCAACGATGGCTCCCGAGTGGCTGGGGAAGCGACCTTTTTCAGCGAATACAACTACGACGAGGTCGAATCGGTGGCTGGAGCCTTTGAGTTCTACTGTCCCTAGGCGGCGGTTAACAGGGGCGAGCGTCGTCACGCGATGCCTACGCCAGCGCTTGTCCCAAGGCGTCAGACCGGGGCATTCGGCTAGAAGTCGCGCTTGCGCAAGAGGATCGCCGCGGCAACTGCAGCCGCCACGCCGGCAACCGTGGCTCCCGACCACCATGGATTCGGGGTTGGGATGCGAGTCCGCAAACTGACTTGACGCTCGAACTCGAGAATCGGCCACTCTCGCTCCTCGGCCACCTTGCGCAGTTCTTTGTCGGGGTTCACGGCGACGGGATGACCCACCATCTCCATCATTGGCAAATCGGTGGCGCTATCGGAGTAGGCGTACGACTCGCTTAGGTCGATCCCTTCCCGTTCCGTCAGCTGGGTGATGGCCTCGACCTTGCCCTCGCCCATCGCATACAGCTCGAGCTCATTCAAGAAGAAGCCGGCGGCGTCGGTCTTTACCTTGGTAGCGATGAAGTCGGTCACCCCGATGTGGCGTCCCAGTGGGCGCACGATCTGCTCCGGGCTCGCCGAAACGATGTAGACCTTGCGGCCGTCACGCTTGTGCTGGTCGATCAGCGTCAGTGCCTCGGCGTAGACAAGCGGATCCGCCACCTCATCGATTGTCTGCTCGACGAGCTGCTCGATTTCGGCCCGGTGCCAACCGGAGGTCAGCATCAACATCTGATCCCGGGCGCGCTCCAGCTGATCCTCGTCTGCACCAAACAGCAGGTAGAAGATCTGGGCAAAGCCCATCTTCATTAGTGCCCGCTTGCCGACGAACCCCGCCTTGTAGAAAGGCTTGCCAAAGGCAAGGGTGGAGGATTTGGCGATGACGGTCTTGTCGAGGTCGAAGAACGCTGCCTGCATTGCACAGATTCTACGGCGGCTTTGACAGTTCGGTTGAGTCTTCTGGATCCCACCTGCGGGCAGTGGATTCGAACCTCTTGAATCGTCCTCCGCAAACACATAGCTTCGAGACACTTCCCCAGCACCGCATGTGGGGAAGTCAATGCCTGTCCTGGCAGTTCAATGTGAGGCGGACGGTGTTCTCGGGGCAATCGCGCCGCTCGCCTTGGCCGCTGCGGTTGGGACCGCTCTCGTGGTGGATCTCGATCAGGCGGGTCCGCACTACCCCGGTAGTGGCTCGCTTGCACAGCTCGTCTCCGAAGGTCCTCGCCGCACCGACCTGGTTCCCGGCAGGCAGGGAGTGGGTGTACTGCGCAACGGCGGCATCGCTTGGGAACCAGCCAGGGAGGTGGTGGAGGCATTGATCGCAGGTTGGCCAAACGTCGTCTTGCGTTGCCGGAACCCCGTAGCGGTGTGCCCGACCGTCCCGGTCGTGCCTTTGCTTCCTGGCAACTTGGTCGAGCCGGTACCCGGCCGTGCCGTCTACCAGCAGGTGGGCTGGCGAGAGAAGGCGCCGGGGCCAGGTCCCGTGTTGCCAACACCGACGCGGGCCACCGTCAAGGCCCTCTGTGAAGGCCGGTTGCCGTTTGGCAGCCGTTGGGTCCGCTCCTGGCGGCAAGTATGGGAGACACCGTGGGCGTAGTCGACCGTCTCGCCCGAGCCGTAATCGCAGAACCAATCGTCCTCGAGCCCGACAGCATCCGAGCTCGAGTCAAAGAGCTGCTACCCGAGGAGGCGCCGCTTGCTGCTCCCGAGGTGGAGACCGCCGTCGTTGACACTCTCATCGGCCTCGGTCCACTCGAGCCTTTGCTGCGTGACCCTGCGGTCAGCGACGTGCTGGTCAACGGCGATGGGGCGGTATGGGTCGAACGTGAGGGAGCCTTGGTGCGGACCGACACTCGCTTCTCTGGATCCGACAGCCTCCTGGCAGCTATTCGCAGGGTCATCTCGCCGCTGGGCTTGCGCTTGGATCGGGCCAGTCCTGCTGTCGACGCCCGACTGCCGGACGGGTCGCGGTTGCACGCCATCATTCCGCCTGCTGCGGTGGATGGGCCGGTCCTGGCAGTGCGGCGCTTCACCGAGGCGGTGGCGACCCTGGACGATCTCATGGCTCGACAGGGGATCGACATCGAGGGAGTCGAATTGCTCCAGTCGTGTGTTGCGGAACGGCGCAATCTCCTGGTGTGTGGTCCAACCGGCTCGGGCAAGACGACCTTGCTCAACGTGTTGTCTCGCGAAATCCCACCCACAGATCGTGTGGTCTCGGTTGAGGACGCAGCCGAGCTCCGTCTTGGAGGCCACGTCGTCCGGCTGGAAGGTCAGGCGGCGAACTCCGAGGGAATCGGTGCCATCACGATGCGGCAACTGCTGCGCCACGCCCTGAGACTCCGCCCCGATCGGATCATCGTCGGCGAGGTGCGTGGCGCCGAAGCTTTCGACATGCTGCAGGCCGTGTCGACGGGTCACGACGGCTCCATGTCGACCATCCACGCTCGCAGCGCTGCTGAGGCGCTGTGGCGGTTGGAGACACTTGCGTTGTCGGGAGAAGGGACCATCACCGAATCGAGCGTTCATCGCCAGGTGCGCGCTGCGATCGATGTGGTGGTCGTTGTTGGTCGGAGGAATGCACGTCGCAAGGTTGTCAGCATTGTCGACGTTGGTGCCGACCTCGAGGAGGTATACCGATGCTCCTCGTCGTAGGCGGTGTGTTGCTGGCGATCGTCCCGGCCGCCCTTCGCCGCTTCCGGGTCCGATCCCGCCGCCCGAACGTCGACGAAATCCGTCTGTTGTCCTCGATCTCGTCTGCACTACGGGCAGGCCACTCGTTGCGCAGTTCCATCGCAATGTCGCTGGAAGGTGATCCGGGCATGGCACACGCCGGTCGCTTGATCGGCATTGGCGCGCCGATCACCCGGGTGGGGCAAGCTCTCACCCGGCTCCCAACCAACGGACGGCGGATCGAAGCCGCCCTCACGGTTCTGGAGATGACCGGCGGCCAAGCTGCTGCTGTCTTCGATCGGCTGTTGGCCGGTGCCGTGCGGGAGGCCGACCTAGCGCGCCAACGGCGTGAGCTCACCGCACAGGCGAGGGCGTCGGCCCTCGTGGTTTCAATCCTGCCGGTTGTCGCAATTGGCTTGTCAGGTGGGAGCCAGCTCATTGCCTTGGCGCGCTCCGGTGTGGTCGGGTTGACGTCGGCGGTAGCGGGGATTCTGCTGCTAGCCGCCGGACTCGCGACCATCTGGAGACTGGCACGATGACCTGGCTGGTGGTTGCCGCGATCGCTGTCGTGCTCTTTCCCCATCAGGCCAGGCCTATTCCAAAGTGGAGGCGTCGCCGGACTGCCGACTCCCGCGAGCTCGCCGAGATATGCGATCTGACGGCGATCTGCCTGACCGGAGGGCTCAACATTGCTACATCGCTGCATATCGCCGCTGCCTCCACCGGAGGCGTCATCGCCGACGAACTCGAGAGGATTCTCGCCGTCGCACGTATCGACGGCATCGGCGAAGCGATGGCCGTAGCTCGGGGAGAGGGAGACCGGTTGTATCAGGCGGTGAGCCGGGCCGGCGCCAGCGGAGGGCCGATGCTGCTACCAGTGCGGACTCTCGCCGACGAACTCTGGAACGAACACGCCGCCGCAGCAGTTGAAAGAGCCCGCAGGCTCCCCGTTGCAATGCTCCTTCCCCTGACTCTGCTCATTCTGCCGGGCTTCCTGTTGTTGGCGATCGCTCCCGCAGTCATGGACGCGTTCTCCCGCCTCAGCCTCTAGGCCATTAGCTTCCCGCCGCCGCCGGCCGGTTGCCGGAGCACTAGATGGAGAAGAGATGAAGCGACGCCTCATCGATCAGCAAGGACAAGCAACAGCCGAGTACGCGCTCGTAATGGTCGCCGCCGCGATCATTGCCGGCGCCTTGATCTTGTGGGCAACGAACAGCGGAGCGTTGAGTGCGCTATTCGACACTGTCGTCGAGCGGATCTCGACCTTCATATGACCGAGCGGGGGAGCGCCACAGTCGAACTGGCGCTGCTGGTGCCACTCGTTCTGGTCCTGCTGCTGGCCGTTGTGGAGGTCGCAGCTGCGGCGCGTACCCAGATCGAACTGGTTGCGGCGGCCCGGGAAGGAGTCCGGGTGGCTGCGGTCAACCCCGACCCGGCTCGGGCGCTGGCGGCTGCCCAGGCAGCACTCGGAGATCGTGGGGACGACGCCCGCATCAGAGTCCACCGTCCCCACATCGTCGGTCGTTCCGCTGAAGTCACCGTGACTTACGAGCGACGGAGCACCCTGCCTTTGCTGGGGAGGTTTTCGGTTCCGCTGCGCGCCCGAGCGGTGATGCGGGTCGAGCAGTGAGACAGTCCGGCAGCTCGACGCTGCTGGCTGGCGGCGTGCTTGCGGTCGCCGTGCTCTTGGCGGGCCTCGTCGCGGACGTTGCGCTGGTAGCGGCAGCCAGGGCCAGGCTGACGGTGGCGGCGGATGCAGCTGCGCTGGCTGCGGCTCCGCTGACTTTCGCCCACTTCGGCGGGGAGTCCCGCCCGGAGCGTGCCGCCGTCGCAGCCGCGGCGGAAAACGGCGCCCGCCTGGAGACGTGTCGGTGCGACATCGACCGCAGCTGGGCGTCGCGGACCGTCGTCGTAGTGGTTGCGACCGACGTGGACCTGCTGTTGCTACCGAACCGCAGTTTGCGGGCCAGCGCAGCGGCCGAGTTTCGTCCGGCGAGTCTGGGTGGTTCGCAGGCAGGAGCTGCCCGCGGCGCCACCGCAATCAGCCCTCGGCGTCGAGCAGCCCGTCCTCGAGGTCGCGGTACACATCTTCTGCGGCCGGGTCCAGATACACCACGCTGGCGGCGCCCGCGGTTCCAACTGAGCCGGGCAACACGGTGTTGATCAGTTGGTCGGAGGGGAAGAAGAAGGCCGATGCGCCCAGCGTCAGCACATCCTCGGTGGACAGGTCGGTCCAGGTGTTCTCGTCGAGGATTCGCACCCACTCAGGCAACATGTCGATTCCGGTGAGCTGGATCATGTCCATGGCCGCCTGCATGATCAGCCCCTGGTTGAAGGACCGATCGAAGTCGCCGCGAGGGAGACCCTTGCGGATGCGCGCCAGCCGCAACGCTCGCTGCGGCGTCAGCTCCTGAGGGCCGGCCGGGAAGTTGGCCCAGTTGTTGCCGGTGCGCATCGTCGTTGGAAGGTCGATGTAGAGCCCGCCGAGCGCCTCGATCAGGTTCGAGAAGCCGAGAAACCCTGTGACGAAGTACCCCTCGATATCGAGCTGCGTCAGTTCGGTGATCGTCTCCAACATGATCTCCGGACCACGTCCGGCCATGAGGTTGGTGAGCTTGGTGCCTCCATCCGGTCCCTGTACCCAGGAGTCCCGCGGGAATCCCACGATGGCCCCGGCCTCCGCCTCGGGGACAACGGTGAGAATGTGGACGCTGTCGGCGCGGTAGCGCTGTTGGTTCTGGCCTACCCGAGCGTCCGATCCCAGAATGAGCACCGAGCGGGGGCTAGGCCCCAGCCATGGCGTCACCCCATCCATTGCCGCTCCCACGATCCGCCAGCCCTGACCGTCGTCGACCAGCAACACGATGTCGTTGTCCACCCTGGCGACAGCTACGGCGTCACCGCCTGCGAGCTCAGTCGACATGACGCCCGCCGCTTGACCTGGGTCGGTTCGTGAGACGGGCTCGAGGTGCGCCACCAGGTCGGCGGGTGCCGCCGGCGGCTCATTGCGCTTGTCGGTTAGCCAGGAGTAAAGCTGGTTGAGTGGCTCGGCCATCCCCGCCGGGGTCTCGATCTCGAGATCCACCATGACCGGCGGCGCCTCGGTTGTTGTCGTCGGCGGAGCCGTCGTTGTAGTGGTCGTGGACGTGGTGGTGGGCGCAGCCGTCGTCGTAGCAGGCTCCGCCTCGGCGCCGCTGCAGGCGGCCGCGATCAAGGCGAGCGCGCAAATCAGTGTGGTGAGAGTGGGTCGCACGGGGAGCGATGTTAACCCCGCACGGGTCTTGTGCGGCAACCGGAGGACCGGCATGCAGGGTCGCCAATTAGCCACCCATTGCCGCGAAATTTAGAATCGCTGCAACTTCTCACAGACCGGGAGACACCTGTGGAAATCTGGCTATACCTTGCCTTAGTTGCCGCCTTGGCGGCCCTCACCCTTGCGGCTCTGTTCGCCCGCCAGGTGAACGCCTCTAGCCCCGGCAGCGACCGGATGCAGGAGCTGATGGGCGCCATTCGCGAAGGCGCCATGGCGTTCATTCGTCGGGAATACACGGCAGTTGCCGGGTTCGTGGCGATCATGGCCATTCTCATCTTCGTCCTGCTCGACTGGGGTCGGCCGTGGGGTGCCGTTGCGTACGTATTTGGAGCTTGCCTATCGGCATTGGCCGGCTTTGTGGGGATGCGCATAGCTACGGCGGCAAACGCCAGGACGGCCGAGGCCGCTCGCCAAGGTGGCATCGAGAAGGCTCTGCCGCTGGCATTCCGCGGCGGCGGCGTCATGGGCTTCACCGTGGCCGGTCTTGGGCTCCTCGGTCTCAGCCTCGGCTACCTATTCTTCGAGACGATCCTCGGCGATGATCAATCCTTCGAGATCATC
>JASJEG010000158.1 GCA_030064765.1 Acidimicrobiia bacterium
AGAGCTAGCGGAGCTGCAGATCGATCTCGCCTCAATCGCAGCAAGCCTGGAACACGAGCCTGCTGAACTGGAGCAACTGGAGTCCCGCATCCAGCTGCTCGGGGACCTGCGTCGCAAGTACGGCGACGACCTCGACGACATTCTCAGCTTCGGGCAGCGAGCTGAAGCCAGGGCTTCCGAGATATACGCACTTCTACAGCGCTCTGATCAGCTCGGGGCCGAACTCGCCACATACGAAGCTGAGGCCCGAGCCGCAGCGGCGACCCTACGCCGACACCGTGAGCGCGCCGCCCGGCGTATCGAGAAGGAGGCGACCACCCACTTGCAGGATCTAGGAATGACCGCTCCCGTTGTGCGCTTCGAGATGACTGATGCGGAGTTGGGCCCATCCGGAGGTGACCGGGTCGAGCTGCTATTCGCCTCGGACAACGCCCTGGTCCCCGGCCCAGCAGCCAAAGTGGCATCGGGCGGCGAGCTGAGTCGCCTCACCTTGGCCTTGCGGCTTGCATGCGGGATCGCGGATGCTGCGGTAATTGCCTTCGACGAGATTGACGCGGGTATCGGCGGAACGACCGCTCGGGCGATGGGGGAGAAACTTGCCGCACTCAGCGCCGGGAGGCAGGTCTTCTGTGTGAGCCACCTGCCGCAGGTTGCGGCCCACGCCGACGCGCATTTCGTCGTCGAGCGATCTGGATCCGATGCGGTGGTCTACCGGGTCGACGGCGACGCGCGCTTGGCAGAGCTGTCGCGGATGCTCGGTGGTTTGCCAGACAGTGAGCGCGGCCAGCTTCACGCCGCAGAGCTGCTCGACTCGGTTCGCCGCTGAATCTGAGACAAGCCTCGATGCGAAACGGGGTGGTGGTATTATCCGCTCCCAGCCGGCCAGCTGGGAGAACCTCTTGACCAAGTACGTCTTTGTCACGGGTGGGGTGACATCAAGTCTCGGGAAGGGCATCACAGCCGCTTCTCTTGCTCGAATCCTGAAGTCGCGCGGGTTGTCCGTGGTACTCCAGAAGCTCGACCCGTATATCAACGTCGACCCGGGAACAATGAATCCCTTCGAACACGGCGAAGTGTTCGTAACCGAGGACGGTGGGGAGACGGATCTCGATCTGGGTCATTACGAGCGATTCCTCGGAGAGGATCTGCGGCGGGACTCGAACGTCACCACCGGCGCCGTTTATCAGTCGGTCATTCGCAAGGAACGGCGCGGGGACTACCTCGGGGCCACGGTCCAGGTAATCCCGCACATCACGAACGAGATCAAGGCTCGCATCCGGAAGCTCGGAGGCGATGACGTAGACGTTGTCATCAGCGAGATCGGTGGCACGGTAGGCGACATCGAGAGCCTCCCTTATCTCGAGGCGATCAGGCAGATGCGCAAAGACGTGGGACGGAGCAACTCGTGCTACATCCATGTGACGCTGGTGCCGTTCCTCGAGACCAGCGATGAGTTGAAGACCAAGCCGACGCAGCATTCGGTGGCGACGCTGCGAAGTACCGGAATCCACCCCGATGTGATCGTGGCGCGCTCGGACCGCGAAATCGACGAGTCCGTGCGACGCAAGATCAGCCTGTTCTGCGACGTTGACAGCGATGCGGTGATCAACGCCATGAACGCCGCCGACATCTACGCAGTCGTGCTGGATATGTACGAGGGTGGCTTGGACAGGGTGGTTTGCCGCGTCCTCGACATCGAAGCGCCGGAAGCCGATCTAGACGAGTGGCAGGACATGGTTTATCACCTGGCCCACCCCACGAACGAGGTCACAATCGGTTTGGTAGGCAAGTATGTCGACCTGCCCGATGCGTACCTGTCGGTCGTGGAATCACTTCGTCATGGAGGTCTGGCCAACGACACCTCCGTGAACATCCGCTGGATACCTGCCGAGGAAGTCGACGGCTTGCTTGCCGAATCACACCTCGAGGGGCTCGACGGAATGATCGTCCCCGGCGGCTTCGGGATCCGCGGAGTGGAAGGGAAGATCCGGGCCATCCGTCACGCTAGGGAGGATGGCATCCCGTTCCTGGGGTTGTGTCTCGGCCTGCAGTGTGCAGTGATCGAGTACGCCAGAAATGTGCTGGGGTTGGCAGACGCCCACAGCACCGAGTTCGACCCAACAACCCAGACACCCGTCATCGACCTGATGCTCGACCAGCATGATGTGGAGGACATGGGAGGCACCATGAGGCTTGGGGTCTATCCGGCTCGTCTCGAGGAGGGGTCACTGGCGCGTCAACTCTATGGGGAGCCGGTCGTCTACGAGCGACACCGCCACCGCTGGGAGGTCAACAACCGCTACCGGAAAGCTCTCGCCGATGCGGGGTTGGACGCCAGCGGCATATCCCCGGACGAACGGCTCGTGGAGATCGTTGAGATCCCCACGCATCCTTACTTCATCGCCACACAGTTCCATCCCGAGTTCACCTCGCGTCCTGACGATCCGAACCCGCTCTTCGTTGGGCTCGTTCGAGCTGCGCTTGCCCGCAAGCAAGCGGCGGGTCTGCAGAACCCATCCAACTCTGTCCTCCAGGTCGAGACCTAGTGCTGCCGTCCATAGAAGAGGATGGCGGCACCGCGCGGCCGGGCTGCAGATGAGCGCAGCAGCCGCCGGTTTCAGGATCGTGGCATCCCGCCTGCTGTGTGAGACCCCTTTCCTCAAGCTCTTCGAGCGGGATTTGGAGACACCAAGCGGGGACATCAGCTGTCGCACTGTCGTCGAGATCGGGGGCGCAGTGGCGGTGGTTCCGATCGATAGTGATCACGTCGTCCTGATCCGGCAGTACCGGGCGCCGCTCGACAGGGCTCTGCTCGAGCTGCCGGCCGGCAAGCTGGACATACCGGGGGAGGACCCGGAGGCCGCAGCCCGCCGGGAGTTGGCCGAGGAGGCGGGGTTTCACGCAGGGCGGATGGAACGCGTTGCCCAGTTCCACACAAGTCCTGGTTTCCTGGATGAGCAGATGACGATCTACGTCGCCAGCGACCTGACCCCGGTGCCCCTCAACCCCATCGGTCCCGAGGAAGTCGCCGCCGAGATTGTCCGCATCCCCCTCAGCGATCTCTCGAGTCACCTAGAAGAGATCGAGGACGGGAAGACTCTGGTCGGGATCATGGCGGTGCTCCTTAGCGGAAGACATCGAGGATTAGTCGAAGAGCCTTAACCTGGCTGGGGAATCTTCGTCGGACACAGGACCCGCAACACTTGCACGTCGATCAAGCCATAGAGGAGTTCCTGACCGCGCTGGTCACGGAGAGAGGCCTGGCGAAGAACACCATCGAGGCCTATCGGCGAGATCTCCGCCAGTACCGGCGGTTCCTCGCGGATCGGAAAATAGGCGAGATGGAGGCCGTAGCCACGGCAGACGTATCGGGTTACGTGGAGATGCTCCGCGCGGAACAGGCTGCTCCGGCGACCGTGAGCCGGAAAGTTGCCGCGGTCCGCGGCTTGCATCGATTCCTCGTTGTGGAGGAGTACATCGGGAACGATCCAACGGCTCTCATCGAAACGCCGCAGCGGAGCCGCGGCCTACCCAAGGCTCTCAGTGTTGACCAGGTGGCGAACCTTCTTGCGGCGGCCAATACAGGGACTCCGCTCGGCAAACGTGATGTGGCGCTCTTGGAGTTTCTCTACGCATCCGGGGCCCGGGTATCTGAGGCGATTCGGTTGGATCAAATCGACGTGGATCTCGATGAGGCGACTGCGATTGTCACCGGCAAGGGATCCAAGCAGAGGCTCGTGCCTCTCGGCACCTACGCGATTGCGGCCTTGCGTCAGTACTACCCGATCCGGCGTGACTTCATTGGCGACGCAAACGATCCCGGTGCGGTGTTCGTGAGCGTTCGCGGTAGGAGGCTCACTCGCCAAGCGGTGTGGCAAATCATCAAGAAAGCTGCAGTCGCCAGCGGGTTGGATCCGCACGACGTCAGCCCGCATGTCTTGCGTCATTCGGCGGCGACTCACATGGTCGAGGGCGGGGCTGACCTAAGAAGTATCCAAGAACTCCTCGGTCACGCTAGTATCTCAACTACACAGATTTACACGAGGGTGTCCCCTCAACATCTGTACGAGGTGTACGTAACCTCGCATCCACGCGGTCAATGAGGGCCGCAGCAAAGGAACCGGAGTGGTTGTCGTGAACATCGATGGCGCTGTCACAGCGTTGAACGCAGAGCGGGAGAAGCTGGTCCGGCAGCTTAACGAGCTCGGGGCCACCGAGACGGGGGAGCTGACCGGTGACGTCGACTACGGCGACGGATTCGCCGATGCAGCTGCGGCCACTGCCGAACGGAGCGAGGTCCTCGGGATCGTGGAGAACCTGACCAAACTGTTGGCCGACGTCGACCAGGCGCTCGACAAGGTCGAGGATGGCACGTACGGTCTCTGTAAGGCATGTGGCAAGGAGATCGGCGCCGCCCGTATGGAGTTCCGCCCTACGTCTCGCTACTGCGTGGACTGCAAGTCCCGTAGGTCCGCCTGAGCGACGCTTGCCACAGCCGGACGAGTCAAGACATCACCCGATGCGGCATCTAGTCAAACGTTTCCTTGAAGTGGTCACCAGCCGCGGCCTCGGCCCCGCCGAGCAATCCTGGGTCAATCGGGTGCTGCGGCCCGACCTTGCGGAGCTTTTCTGGCTACAGGCCCCCACTGACCAGCGTCACGCCTTTGAGGTTGCCCGACGCACTGCAGGCACGCTGGGCGAGGACAACACCGCCCTTACCGCGGCACTCTTGCACGACGTGGGCAAGCGCCACAGCCGCGCCGGAGCCATCGGCAGGTCGCTGGCGACGATACTGGACGGTCTACGGCTGCCGCTGCCGGCGGATTGGCGCAGGTATCGGGAGCATGAACGCCTCGGGGCCGACGACCTGGCCGAACATGGAGCAGACCCGCTCACTGTCGCTTTCGCCGCTGGGCGCCGCCCTGCTGGCGATGAAGTAGATGCGCATGTGTGGAACGCCCTGATCGCAGCAGACAACGCATGATCTCCTGGCTGGAAAGCCTCGATCTGACCGATGGGAGGTTTACCATGCCCTGCGAGGTGAACCCATGAGCTACGAAGTAAAGACGCGCGTCTTCGAAGGCCCGCTCGATCTGCTCTTACAGCTAATCACCTCGCACCAGGTTGAGATCACCGAACTAAGCCTGGTGGACCTCGTCGGGGAGTACCTGGACCATCTCGACCTGATGGAGGAAATGGACATCGAGGTCACCAGCGAGTTTCTTCTGATCGCAGCAACGCTGATCCAGCTCAAGGCGCGGCATCTCCTGCCTGACAACAGGGAGATCGACATCGATGAAGAGCTGGCGTTGGCCGAGGAACGGGATCGGTTGCTCGCACGGCTGCTCGCTTGCCTGACCTTCAAGGATGTTGCCGCAGTGCTAGCGCACCGACTCGACGGCAACGCACGGTATGTGCCTCGTCTGGCCGGCCTCGATCCCCAGATCGTCCCGCTGCAACCGGAGGTCAGACTCGAGGTGGCCCTCGACGAGTTCGTGCAGATCGCCGAGCGTGTGTTTACCGCTGTTCCGGAGGAACCGGACCTCGATCACCTGGATCTCGACCTCCCCAGCGTCGCCGATGCCATCGCCGACGTCCGCCTGAGGGTTGCCGCCGCCGTCGAAACAGAGTTCGATGCGTTGGTCGCCCACTGTGATAGTTCGCTCGATGTAGTGGCCTACTTCTTGGCGTTGCTGGAACTCGCCCGGTGGGGAGTCGTGAGCATCAGCCAGGCCCATCGTGACGCTCCGATCGAGGTAGCGCAGGCCAGCGCGGAGTCAGTCGGCGGCAGCACATTCACCAGTGAGTGGGCAGAGTGATGGAGACTCGTGCACTCCTGGAAGCCATGCTGTTCGTAGCTGAGGACCCCATCCCTACCAGCGAATTGGCAGAGGTGATGGAATTACCGCTGACCGAAGTCGAAGCGGAGCTGGCGGCCTTTGCCGCGAGCCTCCAAGAGGAGGGACGCGGCCTGGTCTTGCGCGAGCTCGGTGGTGGTTGGCGCCTGTTCACTCATCCGAACGCCCGCCCTTACCTGGAGCGCTTT
Source organism: Acidimicrobiia bacterium (assembly GCA_030064765.1). Lineage (GTDB taxonomy): Bacteria > Actinomycetota > Acidimicrobiia > Spongiisociales > UBA5794 > JAAETI01. Next base: position 6,047 of record JASJEG010000158.1, read on the forward strand.
GCCGCCAGCGAACGCAACGCTCGGTTGTCCAAAGCGGCTCTGGAAACGCTCGCTGTTGTTGCTTACAAGCAGCCCGTGTCGCGCGGCCAGGTATCGGAGATTCGCGGTGTCGACTCCGAACGGGCCCTGCGCACGCTGGAGCGGCGTGGCTTGATCACAGAGGTGGGTACAGCGCCGGGACCCGGCCAGGCGTTCCTCTACGGAACGACACCGCTGTTCCTGGAGAAGATGGGACTGCGCGGTCTCGAGGAACTGCCCCCGCTGGCCGATCACGTACCGCCGGCGGATGTGGTCGATGCCCTGGAGCGGCCCTTCCGGTCGGAGGAACCATCGACAGACTCCAGAAGCTGATCGCGCATACTGGGTTGATGTCCCGTCGCAAGGCGGAGGATCTGATTCGAGCGGGCCGGGTCACGATTGACGGGCGTACCGCGGTTCTCGGCGACCGGGCGGATCCCGCGACGGCTCGCATCGCCATCGACGACACCCCGCTGCCGGTACGACCGGATCTCATCTATCTGCTCCTCAACAAGCCGCGCGGTGTGATCAGCACGGCAGCGGACACCCACGGTCGCCGCACCGTGGTGGACCTTGTCGAGGCCAAGAGCCGTGTCTATCCCGTCGGACGCCTTGATTCCGACTCCGAGGGCCTGTTGATTCTCACCAACGACGGGACCCTTGCCGACCTGGTCACACACCCCAGATACGGGGTCACCAAGACGTACATCGCACGAGTCGAAGGTGTTCCGGGTCGGGCCGACCTCGAGCAGCTACAGAGCGGAGTTGAGTTGGAGGACGGACTAGCCGCTGCCGAATCGACGAAGCTTGTGGCCCGCCACGGGCAGGAAGCGCTGATCGAGGTGGTTATGACGGAAGGCCGCAAACACGAGGTGCGGCGAATGCTCGCTGGAATCGGCCTACCTGTCCTCCGACTGGTCCGGACCGCTATCGGCCCGCTGCGTGACAACCAGCTCTCACCAGGAGAGTCGCGCTCCATCACCACCGCCGAGGTGTCTGCTCTATATGCAGCCGCAGGCGCCGCATGGGATGATTCCCCTGCGATCATCGAGCACGAGGATTGAAGTGAGCGGCAGCGACGGGGTACGAATCGTCAAGGGACCGGGCCAGCCTTTTGCGGCAGGGATCGAGGTCCCAGGCGACAAATCATTGTCTCATCGCGCTCTCATTCTCGCAGCGATGGCAGCCGGAACCAGTTCCATCAGCCGGCTCGCCACCGGACGCGACGTGGCGGCGACGGCGCGCATCATCCAACAGCTTGGAGTAGAGATCGATGGGGATCGGGTGACCTCCCCGGGCATCGATGGCTGGGTGGCGCCAGGCGATCCGCTCGATTGCGAGAACTCGGGGACCACGATGCGATTGCTCGCAGGTGCTTTGAGCGGCTCGAACATGGCGACAGCGCTGGTTGGGGATGAGTTTCTGATGCGGCGTCCAATGCGCCGGCTCGTCGAGCCGCTGACCGCACTGGGGGCGTCGGTGGACCTATCTCCCGACGGGACGGCGCCGCTGACAATCCAGGGCCGGGTGCCGACGCAGGCTGCGGATGTCGATATTCCCATGCCGTCTGCCCAGGTCCGCAGCGCGTTTTCGCTCGGGGCGCTCCGTGCGGACGGCGAGTCGACTGTCGCGAGCCCTGCCGGCTTCCGCGATCACACGGAGCGCTGGTTGGAGGCGATGGGCCTCGGCAAGAAGGAGGACGCAACTACCTTTCGGATCTATCCAGGTGCGGTGCCCGCCTATCGATATCTCATACCGGGGGATCCGTCGTCGGCCGCCTTCCTCTGGGCATCGGCGGCGATCATTCCTGGAGCACGAGTG
>JASJEG010000153.1 GCA_030064765.1 Acidimicrobiia bacterium
TCGCTGCTCATCCCGTCGGCAACAACCACCTCGAGGTCCCCTGCGTAATCCTGCTGGAGGGCAGAGTCGATTGCTGCCTCTACATGGTTCGCTTCGTCGCGCACCGGGATCACGACCGAGACCAGAGGTGTCTCCTCAAGCATCAGCAGCCTCCGCCAAGGCCCGTGCTTGCGCCATCCAGAGTGTGGCGACTTCGCCAAAAGGCTCATGACCGGCGTCGACGGCGAGGGCCAACTGCGCGGTAGTGGCGCGGACCGTGTCCACCAGCCGGGGCGGGTAGTCGAATAGCACCTGATGCTCCAGGAACTCTTCTTCGTCTACCACTTCGACGGTGCCGTCACTCCATCGCACGATATCGAGGTCGAGATCCACCATTTCGACTCGAGCCCCATCCCACTTCGGAGGTGTGATGATGTCGACATACAAGTCGTGGCTCCGCTGCCACGCCCAGATCGCGGTCCACCACTTGCCGTCCGGGATCAGCTTCACATTGGTGCTCTTGGAGAGCTTCATCGGTTCGTCGCCGCGTTGCATCGGCGAACCCGGCGGCGACCACAGCCACAATCCATGCTCATCCTCGCCAAGACGGAACATGTCGAACTGCCAGTGGAGCTTGCCGCCCCACTTGCGGAAATCGATGTGTACCCGGTCGCCCTTCACGACCGGGCAGCCTAACGGCCTATCTTCAATCGACCTTCCAAGTCCCGTGCTGGGAAACCAGATCAGAGATCGAGGCCTTGGCGTTGCGTTCTTTCGCCGCCTCGATTTGGGCATTCATCAGGTCCCCATAGGTCTCACGCTCGATCTGCCGGAAGACCCCGATCGGCGTAGGTCCGGTAGGGCCATGTGACAGTCGACTGAGCAGGAACGCAACCCCCGGGTTCGGCTTCGCCGGGTCGTGGATCGCAATCGCCTCCATGCCGACGTCCGCAACCCTGACGATCTTGGCGCCGTCGATGCCGACTGTGACTCCCATTTCGTTGTCGGCACCGAAGACGATGGGCTTACCGGCTTCGAGATAGATGCGGTTGGCGTCTCGCTCCTGACGTCCCGTCAGTAGCTGGAATGCCTTGTCGTTGAACACATTGCAGTTCTGGTAGATCTCGATGAAGGCGGTGCCCTTGTGGGAATACGCGGCGCGTAGCATTTCGGTCGTGTGCGGCCGGTCCATGTCGATGGTCCGGGCAACGAAAGTTGCCTCGGTGCCGAGGGCAAGGCTCACCGGATTGAAGGGGTGGTCGATCGAGCCGGACGGGCTGGTCTTCGTCCGTTTCCCGATTTCGCTCGTCGGGGAGTATTGCCCCTTGGTGAGACCGTAGATCTGGTTGTTGAACAACAGGATCTTCAGGTTCACATTGCGCCGCAGCGCATGAATCAAGTGATTTCCGCCGATGGATAGGCCGTCGCCATCACCGGTAATGACCCACACAGTGAGATCGGGATTGGCAAGCGCTACACCAGTGGCTATGGCGGGTGCTCGACCGTGGATCGAGTGCATGCCGTAGGTGTTTACGTAGTACGGAAAGCGGGATGCACAACCTATGCCGGAAACGAAGACGTGCTTCTCCCGGTCTACATCGAGCTCGGCGAGGAAGTTCTGTACCGATGCCAGGATTGTGTAATCACCGCACCCCGGGCACCACTTGACTTCCTGGCTGGACTGGAAATCGGCCCGGGTATACCGGGTGTCGGTGGTCATGATGCATCCTCAGATATGTCGATGATCTTCTTGGTGATCTCATTCGCCATGAATGGCGCTCCCTGAACCTTGCCGAGCGTCACGGTTGGAACGAGATAGGCGGCTCGCAAGACTGCCGCCAGCTGGCCCCGATTGAGCTCGGGCACCAGGACGTTATCGAAGCGATGCAGCAGATCACCCAGGTTGCGCGGTAGCGGGTTGAGGTAGCGCAAGTGGATATGCGCTGCCGGATAGCCGGACGCAGTGGCGTTGTTGACGCCGGCCCTAACCGCACCAAAGGTGGATCCCCAGCTGACAACGACCAGCGTGGCGTCGTCCGGACCTTCGACCTCGACCTCAGGAATGTCGTTGGCGATCCCGGCAATCTTGGCGGCGCGCTGCTCTGTCATGAACTCGTGGTTGTCGGGGTCGTAGGAGACGTTGCCGGTCAGAGCCTCCTTCTCCAAACCGCCGACCCGATGCTCCAGTCCGGGCGTTCCCGGAATCGCCCAGGGCCGAGCGAGGGTCTCCTCGTCGCGCATATAGGGGAAGAAGGTTCCGTCCGGACCGTTGGGTTCGGTTGCAAAGCCGATGTCGAACTCAGGAAGGTTGTCGAAGTCCGGGATCTGCCACGGTTCAGCCCCGTTCGCCAGATATCCGTCAGACAGCAGGATCACCGGTGTCATGTACTTGAGGGCGATTCGTGCCGCCTCCATCGCCACGTCGAACGCATCGCTCGGGGAGGAGGGGGCCAGTACCGGTAGTGGAGACTCTCCATGGCGGCCATACAACGCCATCATCAGGTCCGATTGCTCGACCTTGGTCGGCAAACCCGTCGACGGACCGGCACGCTGGACGTCTACGAGCACAAGCGGGAGTTCGGTCATGAGGGCCAGGCTGAGAGTCTCGCTCTTGAGGGCGACTCCGGGACCCGACGTCGTCGTGACGGCCAGGTGGCCGGCGAAAGCTGCTCCCAGTGCTACGCCCACACCGGCAATCTCATCTTCGGCTTGGAACGTCTTGACGCCAAAGTGCTTCAAGCGGGCGATCTCTTCGAGGATGGATGTCGCCGGTGTTATCGGATATGAACCGAGGAACAGCGAAAGACCGCCAGCCTTGGCTGCAGCAACCAGGCCCCAAGCGAGCGCTTGGTTTCCGGTGATGTTGGCGTATTCGCCGGGCGGTAGCTTGGCGGGAGCTACCTCGTATGTGTGGTGGAACTCCTCGGTGGTGTTGCCGAAGTTGAAACCGGCGCGGAAGGCCTCAACGTTCGCCTTTGCCACCGGGTTGTCCTCGCCGAACTTCTTGTTGACCCATTCGAGGATCGGTTCGGTCGGACGGTTGAACATCCAGGAGATCAGGCCCAGAGCGAAGAAGTTCTTCGAACGCAGAACCGACCGACCCTTGACCCCGGTCTCCTGCACAGCGATCTTGGTGAGCTTCTCCATCGGGGCGGTGAGCACGTGGTAACCGGACAGGCTGCCATCTACCAGGGGATTGGACTCATACCCAGCTTTTTCGAGGTTGCGCTCATCGAACGCGTCCTCGTTGGCCAGAATCAATCCGCCGGGAACCACATCCCTCAGGTTGGTTTTGAGAGCCGCGGGGTTCATGGCGACGAGGACGTCGGCTTCGTCGCCATGGGTCAGGATGTCCCAATCGGCGATGTGTACTTGGAATGAGGAGACTCCGGCGAGCGTGCCCTGCGGGGCACGAATCTCCGCGGGGAAGCTGGGGAACGTCGCCAGGTCGTTGCCAAAGGCGGCTGAAGTTTCGGTAAACCGCGTTCCGGCGAGCTGCATGCCGTCCCCGGAATCGCCGGCGAATCGGATGACCACACGATCACGTTGTTCGGGTGGTTTGGGTGGAGAGAGAGTCTCTTCCTGCATCGTGGAAGCTCCTGTACATGGCTGCGCTTGCGGCCGATGATTGCCAATTTGTGCTTGGTACGAACCGCTTTTCGCGCGCCGAACCGGTGACATAGTCTATGCGCTTTGCCGAACATTTACAGCGATCGCTTGCAGAGCTTGTGCGGTCAGCTGGCGACGTGTGGTGGCGTCCGGTAGCCGCTGATCCCGGCTTGCTCCAGAGCTGCTCCGATCTCCAGCAGCCGGTGCTCTTCCCACTGTCTGCCGATGAGCTGCAAGCTGGGCGGGGGGACTCCATCGAGATCGAGCGGGACGGTGAGGGCAGGCAGAGTCGTGTGGTTGACGAGGGCGGAGAACCGGGATAGGTGGGGCCGGTACGAACCGACCTTGGTGCCGACGCTTATGTGCTCTTGACCGATCGGCTTGCGGCTTGCCGCCACTGCCGGGGTGATCAACGCATCGCAATGGTTGAGGGCGTGCTGCGCCGTGTGGCGAACGCGCCCTCGCCACTCTTGGGCCCGCACATAGTCGAGCGGGTCGATCTCGAAGACCTGCGAAAGGCGATTGGCCACATCAGGCCCGTAAGTGTCTCGGTGCTGTGCCCAGCGTTCGGCGTGCACGATTGCCACCTCGGGGTATACAGACAGTTCGAGCTCAGCCGCAGGTACGAGGTCCGGCAGATCGAGGTTGACGATCCTGGCCCCGCTGTCTGCAAGCTCCTCCAATACCCGCGCAAACGCATCCGCCACTTCGCGGGTTTGTGGCAGGTCGACCCACGGGTGGGGCACACCCAACGTGATGTTCGGGAGGGGCGGCGGCGGTCCTGGTGAAGGGACCGGTCGGGGAGCGGACCAAGCGTCCTCCGCATCATGGCCGGCTATGGCCAGGTACACCACGGCGGCATCGGCAACATTGCGGGCGAGCGGTCCGACCGTATCGAGCGAAGCCGCCAGTGGAAAGACCCCGGTGAGTGGCACCCGGCCGTGTGTCACCTTGAGTCCCACGACACCGCACAGCGCCGCAGGCACCCGGACCGATCCGCCGGTGTCCGTGCCGAGGGCGGCTGCTGCGGTTTGTGCGGCTACCGCGGCCGCGGAGCCTCCCGACGAGCCTCCTGGCGCGAGCGTCGGCTCCCAGGGGTTGCGTACCGGCCCGAACCAGTGGTTCTCCGATGAGAAACCAAAGGCGTATTCGTGTAACCCGGTCCGCCCAATGATTACCGCTCCGGCACGCTCCAGCCGCGTCACTGTGGTAGCGCTTTCGGTCGGGACGGTCGGCGGCAGGCTGCTGCCGGCGGTGTTGGGCCGGCCGGCGTGATCGATCAAGTCCTTGATTGCGATAGGGACCCCGGCGAGCGGTCCGGCGTCGGTGCCGGCGGCCACGGTTGCGTCTATCCGGGCAGCACTGTCGAGAGCCGCATCGTGATCGAGGTAGGTATAGGCGTTGAGCGTGTCCTGACTGTGCTGCGCCCTTTCGAGGTGATCCGCAACGATTTCCACCGCAGCGATCTCACCGGCGGATACCGCTTTGGCTATCGCAGCAGCGCTCTGTGGGTAGCGGGTCACTGCCAGGAGACTGCTTGGTTGTTTGGGAAGATCGAGATCCAGATCCGCCCAGCCGGGACGATGATGGGCAGGCCGTCGCGTGTCAGCTCGAATCTGTCGTCGACCGAGGCCCGCTCCCATTCACCTTCGACCACTTTCCCGTCGTAGAACACGTAGGCGGTGCCGCTGCCCACTGTGTCGAGCGCAGGCACTGAGGAACCCGCTCCGCTGGATGAGCTCGCCCAGTACCTGGTGGCGGTTATCACCACCAATGTGTCGGTGGCAATCTGGTGCTCGAGGACCTCTGGCTCCGTGGTCACAGTGGTCTCGGCGGCCTCGGTTGTCTCGGTGGTCTCCTCGTCCTCTTCATCGTCGCTCGGCAACGACAAGTAGTTGTGCGGTGTGTCCGCGTTGAACCGCACGTACTCGGTTCCGGTCCACTCCCACCGCACCACGGGGCGGTCCGACCAGTCGAGGATGACCTCGTCAGCACCGTCTGCTCCCGGGGTGGGATCTCCGAATTCGAACATGGGTACGGTCGGCGGCTCATCGGGATAGCCCCGCTGATCGGAGACCTCCCGCATCGAGATGGTCGAACCGTAGAGGTTGTGCGGAGCGCTCCGGGTGCGGATACGGAACGTCGTGTTGCCGTTGTCGCCGAGCAGTTTCACCCCGTAGCCGGCGATGAGGCTGCTTACCCACGGCTGTGCCCCGGATATCTGAAGCGGGGCACTGAGGAACTTGACCAGGGTGGGATCGGTCGGGCGCCCGGATCGGATGGGGCCGATGAACTCGGTGTCCGAGTGGTGGAACAACGCTATGAACCGGGTCAAGCCACCCTCGACCAAGAGCTCGTAGACGGCATCGGCATGTTCGATGCCGGATTGGGGCCGGGCATTCCAATGGTTGTCTACCTTCACCGCCACTACGCGGCGATCTAACGCGGTCTCGTCCTCGACCCCCATGCCGTTGAGCGGTGATGGCGGAAGAGTGGTGGTCGTCGTCGTGGTTGTCGAAGTCGGCTGAGTCGTGTCTGCCGGCGCCGCGGCGCCGGCCGTGGTGTCGACTGGCGCCAACGTCGTGAGGGGAGTAGTGGTCGTTGTGGCGGTTTCTTCGCCTCCGCACGCAGTGGCGAGGAAAGCGATTGCGGCCAGGACGGCTGCAAATCTGTAGATAGTCACGGGGCGGGAGTGTATACCCGACCAGGTCCTTAACCGATTACCGTCGGCAATATGAAACCGTTGATCGCCATCGCAGCTCGCGAACTCTCCGACCGTGCCGATGCCGAAAAGGCCGCGGGAATGGCGGCCTACATGAAGACCGACATGCCCTTCTATGGAGTGCAGAAGAAGGGGCGCACTGAGGTCTTCCGGGTCATCCAACGCCAGATCCCAATCCCAGACAACTCGACGTATCGGGCGGCCATCGAGGCTCTGTGGGAGCAGCCGCATCGCGAGGAGAAGTATCTGGCCATTGGCATCGCCAAGGCTTACACCGAGTACCTAACGGTCGAGAACCTCGATCTCTACCGTCGCCTCATCGTCGAGGGCGCGTGGTGGGACTTCGTCGATGAGGTCGCAATCCACTGTGTCGGCATTGTCTACTTGAACCAGCGAAAGCAGACCGAGGCGACGATCGAAGCGTGGGTTGACGATGACATCATGTGGTTGCGGCGGACAAGTCTCATTTCACCGATCAAGCACAAAGCCGACACCGACCACGACATGTTGTTCGACCATTGCCTGCGGCGAGCTCACGAGAAGGAGTTCTTCATTCGGAAGGCGATCGGATGGACGCTACGCGAGTACGCCAAGACCGCACCAGAGCGAGTGAGCTCGTTTCTGTTGGAGCATCGAGACAAATGGTCGGGTCTCAGTTTCCGCGAGGCGGCGAAGCACCTCGACATAGGATGAGGGCATGAGCCAGCGCGACCTGTGGAATGAGAGATACGAACAGAAGGGTCACGTCTGGGGGGCCGCCCCGAACCAGTTCGTAGCCGATCGGCTGGCCGGGCTCGCACCCCGTCGCGTACTGGATTTCGGTTCCGGGCAGGGGCGCAACGCGATCTGGCTTGCCCAACAAGGTCACGCCGTCACCGCAGTGGACGTGTCGGACGTGGCGACCCGGCAAGCTGCGGATCTAGCCAAAGAAGCGGGAGTTACGGCGGACTTCGTCACTGCCGACTTGGCAATTTGGGACCCGCCGGCCGAGGCCTTCGAACTCGTGCTGCTCGCCTACCTGCATGCGCCCGAGGAGAGCCGCAAGGCCGTCCACGGCAAGGCCAAGAAGGCGCTGGTTCCCGGAGGGCACGTCTTCATCATTGCCCACCACCGTGACAACCTGACCGAGGGCATCGGTGGTCCACCGATCGCAGAAATGTTGTTCGATGAGGAGATGCTGGCTGTCGATTTCGCAGGTTTCGAGGTGGTCGAGAACGCCCGGGTATTGCGTCCCGTGAGTCAAGGCGATGTTGCGGGTGATGCGATCGATGTCATCTTCTTTGCCAGGAAACCGCAGTCGTGAGACGCCCGATCTTTGCGGGCGGCCAATAGCGAGCAACAATGCGCCACTTGATCAGTGACGCGTCGATCGGCCCGAGAGTGCGGCTGTCGGCAGCCGAGGCGGGGCGGTTGTCCCCGAGAACAAACACCGAAGAGCTGTCGAGCTTCCACTCTCCGTCGGGACGAGTCGGCCCGTCCGCCCATGTTTCGGCGAGCACGACACCGTTGATGTGAACGTAGCCGTTAGACAAGTCCACGACTTCGCCGG
>JASJEG010000154.1 GCA_030064765.1 Acidimicrobiia bacterium
CAAAGTAACGGAGGCGCAGGCCAACTGAGTCAGCAATTCCCCGACGAGCCGCAACCGGCAGACCAAGTCGATTTCGCACACGAGAGCGAACGACAGTTTGCCCGACTCCTCGACTTCTACGAGGTGGAATGGGAGTACGAGCCACGAGAGTTTGCGATCGAATTCGCAGCTGACGGAACACCCACGAAGTTCTTCCGCCCTGACTTCTACCTTCCCGATGACGACCTCTACATCGAGATCACGACCATGAGCCAGAAGCTCGTCACGAAGAAGAACCGCAAGGTGCGGCAGCTACGCGAGATCCACCCCGAGATCGAGTGCAAAGTGTTCTACCAGCGCGACTACCTGAGCCTGCTCGTCAAATACGGCCTGGAGGAGCCTCCAGACCAAGAGCTTCCCACCGCCCCCACCCGGCTGCCCGGTCCTCCTCGCATCGAAGATCTGGGGGACGATCAAGGTGCTGCTGCCGGCTGAAGGATCCGCCGGGGGCTTTGGACTACCTGAGCCCCGGGGCCGGCTCGAGATGACCCGTTCGAATTGGAGATGCGCAGCAAGTGGCGCAACATCAAACACGCCGACCCGCCATCCGTGAAGACATGACGGACCTTGCGGCATCCGTACATGAGGCGTGGCGCTCCAGCGGCAAAGACCGAATCGCACTCTCGCGAGCTAGCTGGTTGCGAGATGCGCCTTGGTTCGACACTGCGATCCAGGTGCCGGTCGTGAGTGGTCGGAGCGTTTGGCCCGTTCTGGAGAAGCCAGGCGAGGCATTCCTAGTGGTCGAGGAACCCAACTTCTTCGGGCGGACCGAGCGCGGTGGGTATGAACGCGTCGACCTCACGATCGAGTGGTGGAACTCGGGAGAGGAACCAATGAAGCCCATCATCAAGGCACACCGCGGAAGGGGCGGCCTCAACAACGCCAAACGCCTGGCTACGGCACTCCGCACGGTTCCCGGCGTCAAGTTGCCCCATGGGGTGCCACAGGCCCCGTGGTTCATCCTCAGCCTCCGTTGCAGCCCGCAGTTGGTAGCCCAAGCAATGGCCGACGCCGGCTGGCCGGGAGCCACTCCGCTCGGCCCGGCCTTCCCTGAATTCCCGGGCGGGCTGCACTTGCATGTAGCGTGGCCCCAACAGGACAATCGAGAAGTTGAGGCCATTGTCCGGGCCGCCATAGAAGATGCGGAGAGTCGCTGATGCAAGCGCTTGGCGTAGATGTCGGAGGAACAGGGATAAAGGCTGCCCCGGTTGACCTCGCCACCGGGAAACGCACGGAAAAGCGGAAACGGATCCTGACGCCGCGGCCCTCTACGCCGGAGGCTGTCTACGAGGTCATCGCCCAGCTCGTCGAGCATTTCGACTGGCACGGCCCTATCGGTTGTGCGTTGCCGTCGGTCGTACGGGGCGGGGTCGTCCATACGGCCGCCAATATCGATGACTCCTGGATCGGGCACGACGCAGCAGCAGAGCTCCGCGAGCGATTGGCCAGACCGGTGCACGTCCTGAACGATGCAGATGCCGCGGGCATCGCCGAGAACGAGTTTGGGGCCGCCCGCGACTTGGATGGGGTTGTCATCCTGCTGACGCTGGGAACTGGGATCGGCAGTGCGGTGTTCACGGACGGCGTCTTGGTTCCCAACACGGAGTTGGGGCACCTGGAGTTTCACGGTGCCAGCGCAGAGCGCTATGCCGCAGCCCGCGTAGTCGATGGCGATGTAACCCAGGCGGAGTGGGCGCTGCGCCTCAACGAGTTTCTGCAACACCTCGAGCGGGTCGTGCCGCCGGACGCGTTTATTCTCGGGGGCGGGATCTCCAAGAACTTCGACGCGTACGCCGACGTTCTCGAGACCAGGGCGACAGTGGTTCCGGCACGCTTCCGCAACCGGGCCGGAATCATTGGAGCCGCACTGGCTACAAGAGGAATCCGATGACCAGCTCCACTTCGAGCACCACGACAAGCGACGGCCTGACACTCCTGACCAGACACTGGGAGTCTGTCGACCCCAAAGCGCACGTGCTGTTGGTCCACGGGCTAGGGGAGCACTCCGGGCGTTACGAAGACGTGGGCTCCTCCCTTGCGGCAAGGGGCTACGGAGTTGTTGGCTTTGACCTGCGGGGTCACGGCGGCTCGGACGGGCGCCGGGTGCACATCGAGAGCTTCAGCGAATTCCTGGACGATCTCGAACTCATGTTGGGCGACCTGCCTGCGGATCTACCCAAGGTTATGTACGGGCACTCCATGGGTGCGCTGATTGCAACCGGCTATGCAACTAGCGACCGGGCGCAGCCTGACCTGTACGTCTTGTCGGCGCCGGCACTGGAGGCAGACATACCTGCGCCGCTGCAAATCGCCTTCAAGGCTCTGCGCAGGGCGGTCCCAAAGCTGCCGCTGCCCAACTCATTGAAGGCGGAGCAGCTCTCCCGCGATCCATCGGTGGGTGAGCGGTACTTCGCCGATCCGTTGGTGCATACGAAGGCGACTGCCCAATTCGGCTCGGTCATGCTGCAGGCGCAATCGACTGTGCGGGGACAACTCGAGCACTTCTCGCAGCCTGCCCTGGTGATCCACGGCGCCAACGACGAACTCGTTCCACCCCAGGCGTCGGCACCACTGGCGGCAGTTCCCACGGTGGAGCGAAAGCTCTTCCCGGGACTGCGCCACGAGATCCACCACGAGCCCGAGAAACAGGACGTCATGGACTTCGTTGCCGATTGGCTGGACGCTCAACTGGCGTAGGCGGCATCCACTCTCTCGAGGAGCTCCTGCCGAGTTGCGTGATCGACGAATGCTGCGTTCAGCGCGGCGGTCGTGACTCGGTGCAGGTCGGCCTTGTCGAAGCCGTGGTGTTCGACCGCAAACCGAAACTCGTCGGTGAGAGTGACGCGACTCATCAGCCGGTTGTCGGTGTTCAACGTGATGTTGAACCCAAGCGCATCGAGCTTCCCCAGGGGGTGCTCCGCGGCCTTGATGCCGAGGGTGTGCAGATTGGATCGGGGACAAATCTCGAGGGGAATCTGGCGGTCGCGGACCAACGTGGCGACACCGCCGAGCTCTGGGCCGTCTGCTCCGACCCCGATGTCGCCCATGATCTGTATGCCATGGCCGATGCGCTGGGCGCCGCACTTCGCCACGGCGCGGTGGATGCTCGCAGGGCCGTCTGCTTCGCCGGCGTGGATTGTCAAACCCAATCCGTAGTCTCTCGCCAGCCGGCAGGCCGCAAGGTGATCGTCCGCCGGAAAGCCCAGCTCCGGACCTGCCAGATCGAAGCCGACTACGCCCTCGCCGGCGAACCGGGCCGCGGCTCTTGCATCCATTAGCGAATCGGTGAAGTTGCGCATCGCGTCGACAATCAACCCGATCACGATGTCATGCGTGTCCATCGCACGCCGCAACCCGGTCAGAGCGGCTTCGAGGACCTCTTCCCGCCTCATCCCGCCTCTGGTGTTGAGGACGGGCGCAAACCGGACCTCGGCGTAGATCACGCCGTCACTGACAAGGTCTTCACCCGCCTCATACGCAACCCTTTCGATAGCCGCGGGTGTCTGCATGACGGCGATCGTGTGATCGAAGCTCGCGAGATAGCTCTCGAGCGACCCCGAGTCCCCTTGATCGAACCAATTGGCCAGCGCCGCAGGGTCAGTCGTGGGCAGACCCTCGTATCCGACGGCGTCGGCAAGCTCAATCACAGTCGCGACGCGCAGCCCCCCGTCGAGGTGATTGTGCAGCTCCGCTTTCGGCAGCGCCCCCAGCATCATCCGGTCCATCCGCGCACAGTAGTGGATGCGGATGCGAGCAGACGGCGCAGCTAGCCGATCAGTCTCGGGTTCAACGTGTAGGTGCCGGTAATGGCGGCTTCGGCCAGTACGTGGCCGGCGATTGCCTCCCTGACGGCGGCACCGGAGAAGTCACCAGAGACGTCCACTTCCGTGGTATCGAGCGCATACAGGGTGAACACGTAGTGGTGGACCAGGCTGTCGTTCCACGGCGGGCATGGCCCGTCGTAGCCGAAGTAGCTGCCTTCCATATCAGGGTCGCCGGCAAACCAGCCGGTGTAGTCGTTGAGGCCCTGACGAGAGCCGTGCGGGCCTGCGGCCACCTGCTGCCCACGGGGCACGACTCCATCGGAGAAACTCCCTGCAGCTATCTCGTTGAGAGAGGCCGGTAGGTCTACCGCAACCCAGTGGAAGAAGTCGGTACGCGGCAAGTCGCTCGGCACCTCCCGTCCTTCCTGGTTGACATCGTCGGGGCGGGTCGGGACGTCGCGGTCATGGCAGATGAGCGCAAAGGATTGGGTGCCTGCGGGCGCCTCGCTCCAGCGCAGGTGGGGGTTCCGATTGGCAGCGAAGCTCACGTGGGTATCCGGGTCGGGGACACCAAAGGCATAATCGGCGGGAATCGGGTCACCGTCGGAAAAACTCTCACTACGCAGTTCCATAGTGCACCTCCTGACCCGTACCTTACCGCCGTGAACCCAGCACACAGCAGAGATGCGGTAGGGTCGCGCTACGAGGAGTCGATGGCTGTGGCCGCATCATTTACAGGAAAGCTGCTGGTAGCGAACCCGGAAATGCGGGATCCGAACTTCTACCGCACAGTGGTGTTGCTGTTCGAACACACCGCCGACGGCGCGTTTGGGACGGTACTGAACCGGCCGACCGATGAGCTCGTCGCAGAGCACGTACCGGACTGGGTTGCACTGCTGGCACAGCCCCCCGTCGTGTTCATCGGCGGCCCGGTCCGCAATGAGATCGCGGTTGGGGTCGCAGAATGGTCGGGAGCTCCTGCCGAGTGGAAATCGCTCTTCTCCTCGATAGGTTTCATCGACCTCACGGATCCACCGAGGGAATCTGACCCCCCGGAGCGGGTTCGGGTCTACTCGGGCTATTCGGGTTGGGATGCGGGCCAGCTCGAGGTGGAAATGGCCATTGACTCCTGGTTTGTTGTCGACCCGATAGTGGACGATGTGTTCGGCGATCCGACGGACCTGTGGTCGCGAGTGCTCAAACGTCAACCTGGCAGGCTGCGACTCTACGCCCAGTATCCCGACGACATCGAGTCGAACTAGATGACGCTCGTGGTTCCGCCGCTTCGGTCCGCTCTCCGCGGCAAAGCCCCGTCGCTGCGCCGTGAACGGGAACTCTGGGCAATGGGTAGAGAGGTCGTGGTGGGGATGGACGAGGTCGGGAGAGGGGCATGGGCCGGCCCGGTTTCTGTGGGAGCGGCCGTTCTTCCACGGAATCGCCGTGTCTACAAGGTCCGCGATTCGAAGATGCTCACAGAGTCCGAGCGCGAGTCGCTATTTGCTCGCCTAACGGACTGGTGTGTCGCCTGGTCTGTGGGTCATGCAAGCCATCAGGAGTGTGACGAGCTCGGCATGACTGCTGCTCTCGAGCTAGCCGCGTCTCGAGCCCTGGTGGGACTCCAACTGGAGCCGGATCACATCCTGCTCGACGGAAATTGGGATTTCGCCGGTGGCGGGAATGCGGAGCTCATTGTGAAAGGCGACTCGAGGTCGCTGTCGATCGCCGCAGCATCGATATTGGCAAAGGTGACCCGGGATCGGATAATGCGCAATGAGGCGGACCACTTCCCGGCCTACGCGTTCGAGCACAACAAGGGATACCCGGGGCCCACCCACAAAGCGGCACTGCACGCGCTAGGCCCTTCCACGATCCACCGTCGATCCTGGGTGTTCATGGACGGCCTCGTGTGGAACGGGATCAGGCGCTATCAGCGACCCGACCCGCAGCAGCGACTATTCCCGTGAAGTCATAGGACAGGGCGGCAAAGCCACCCCCGGTGTGCCAGAAGACGACGTGGTCGTCACTGCCGTAGCGTCCGGCGGCGATGTCGGAGCGCAGGCCGGCGATGGCCTTCCCGGTATACGTGGGGTCGAAGATCACCCCAGTCAGAGCGGAGGCTTCCGCCTGGATTGCCAGCTCGCCAGAAGTAATCACCCCATATCCGCCGCCGATGTGTCGGTCTAGGTAGTCGATCGCGATGTCAGGAGCCGGGGCGTCCATCGTGGCCGCAGCCTCGTCCCAGATCGATTGCACCTTGGCCGCAATCTCGTTCGATCTATCGCCTATAGAGCAAGCGACTATCGGCGTCTCGAGTCCGAGACGTTGCACTCCCCACCCAATGCCGGCAGTGGTACCGCCCGACGAAGCCGCGTGCCAGATCACCGGTGGCTTCCCGACGATCGACACGATCTGATCGGCTAACTCTTGCATGGCCACGACAAAGCCCCACATTCCGAGCGCATCTGAAGCCCCCTCGGGGATGACCCAGCTCACATGGCCCGCGGTGGCCTGGTCTGCAGCGACCTCGGCCATCAACTCGTCCCGTTTCTCCCACTGGGCGGGAGTGATCAAACGAATCTCTGCACCGCCGAGATGATGCAGCAGATAGTTGCCGGCAAGTGGAGGCGGATTGTCGTCCGACGTACGCAGCAGCAGGACGCAACGTAGCCCGAGACGGGCGGCAGCAAAGGCCGTAGCTCTGGAGTGGTTCGACTGGAGCGCTCCACACGTGATGACTGTGTCGGCCCCGGCGGCCAGCGCAGCAGCGAAGTGGTACTCGAGCTTTCTGACCTTGTTGCCCGACAGCTCGAAACCGGTCAGATCGTCGCGTTTCATCCAGATCTGCGGCCCACCCCACGCCGCGGATAGCCGTTCGCACCTTTCGAGAGGGGTGGGGAGAATGGCAAGGGGTACGCGGGGCGGCAGCTGCGGTGTCATGTGGGGACGATACCTCCTTGCGCCTACCAACAGTATGAGCTGATTCCTCACCCAGCGCCTTAGCATTGCGGGTAACTTCCACGCCGCGCCTTGCGGTGACACCAGGTCAGGAGACGAGATGAGCAGTGGCGCTGTCGGCCCGAGGAATCCCAATCCGAAAGACTTCCTCAACGTGGATGCACTCCTCGACGCCGAAGACCGGCTGCTACGAGATACTGTGCGGGAATGGGTGGGAGACAAGGTCCTGCCCGGCATTGCCGAGTGGTTCGAGGTCGGCTACTTCCCCAAGGAACTGGCGACAGAGATGGGCGCCCTGGGTCTGCTCGGGATGCACCTCGAAGGCTACAGCTGCGCCGGCACGACGGCGCTGCAGTACGGGTTGGCCTGTACCGAGCTCGAGGCCGGCGACTCGGGAGCACGCTCCTTTGTCTCGGTGCAAGGCTCGCTTTCGATGTTCCCGATCTGGGCCTTTGGTTCTGAGGAGCAGAAGCAGCAGTGGCTTCCTGGAATGGCCGCCGGCGACGTTATCGGATGCTTCGGCTTGACTGAGGCGGATTCGGGCAGCGACCCGGGCAGCATGCGCACCACCGCTCGCAGGGACGGTCCCGACTGGGTGCTGAACGGCAGCAAGATGTGGATTACGAATGGTGGTATCGCAGACGTGGCCATCGTCTGGGCGCAGACCGAGGAAGGTATCAGAGGTTTCATCGTGCCGACGACAACGCCCGGCTTTAGCACTACCGACATCCACCAGAAGCTTTCGCTGCGCGCCTCGGTGACGTCGGAACTGGTTCTTGATGACGTGCGTCTTCCTGCGGCCGCCATGTTGCCGCATGTGGTTGGCTTGAAGGGACCGTTGTCTTGCCTGAATGAGGCGCGCTACGGAATCCTCTTCGGGGCAGTGGGGGCGGCCCGTGCCTGCTACGAAGCGGCGCTGGATTACTCGCTGGAGCGGGTGCAGTTCGGTGAGCCGATCGCCAGCTTCCAACTGACCCAACGCAAATTGGTGGACATGATGGTGGCCGTCAACCGGGGCATGATTCTGGCTATCCACATCGGCCGGAT
>JASJEG010000018.1 GCA_030064765.1 Acidimicrobiia bacterium
GGTGGTGGCGGTGTCGACCGATAGTGAGGAGGTGGCTCGTGGGCAACATGCGGCGTTGGCAGCAGGTGTTCCCGCGTGAGCCATACGATCGTCGCCACCACTGCAGCTACGGTTGCCAGTCTCAACAGTGTTCTAATCACACGATGAGTCTAGAGGGGTGTCAGGGCTTGCAACTCCAATGGGCCCAGGGGTCCTTTCCCTGGTTGATGGATCGCTGCACCAGCCAGGCAGCGGCCCCGACGTTGGCATCGGGCTCGAATGGGGATGCTCCCGGGAACCCCGCATTCGGCGCTGCCCAAGCCCAGGTAGATGGGATGAACTGAAACAAGCCGGAAGCTCCGGACACGGGATTGTATGCCAGGGGATCCCCCCTGCTTTCGCATTCCATTACCGCCAGAGCTTCGCCGACGAGATCCACGTCGAAGAATTGCTCAACGAGCGTGCGCCACTCCTCGACATCGCGCGGTCCGCCATCCGCCGGCGGGGCAGTGGTGGTCGTGGTCGGGGGTTCCGTTGTCGTCGTCGTTGTCGGCGCTGGCGGGGGAGTGGTCGTAGTCGTCGTGGTTGTGGTTGTTGTGGTGGTTGGCGGGGGCGCCGCGGTCGTTGTAGTCGTCGGCGGGGGTGCGGTGGTGGTCGTCGTGGTTGTGGTCGTAGGGGCAATCGTGGGTGTGGGGGCCACTCGCGGCGATGCTGCGACCTCGACAACCGTGGTGGTCACCTCGACCACCTCTTCCTCGATATCCGGATTGAGCGTGGCTGCGAAGGAAGCTGCTGCAACACGCGCCGCAAGAGACGTCGGAAGGACGTCTCCGGCTTGGTCTTCGGGCTCGGTGTCTAGGTCCTCAGCCGAAACCGCGGCGAAACCAACCACGGCAATCAGAATCACAATGATCACACCGGCCGCAGAGATCTGAGTACGAGGCCGCACGAAACTTCAAACTCCGCCTTGTTGGTGCGGTCGCAGAGCGACCGGGCGCAACGCACGCCGACCCGCAGGCTAGAGCTCTCCGGCGCTACATGCCAGCTCGACTGCCAGGTTATGGCAAACCGCGACCAGCTCGGGCGAGTTCGTGAATTGGCCTTCCCTAGGCGAGCTCACCTTGCGGAGCGGGACTGCAGGTTGCCGCATGGGTAGTCGCGACCCGCGGGTCAGCGGCCCCGATGACTTTGCCGGCCGATGCGGTAGTCAGAGACACCGGGCCCCAGCCGCTGATCCATCCCGCCGTCGGCTCCATGTTGTGACCGCGCCGTATCAGCTCGGTACGGTGCGTGTCGGAGAGCATAGGTTCATGGCTGACGGTTGGTCCGGTTGTGTCGTTGAGACCGGTGACCCAACGCGGCAGCTGCTGCGCCTGCACCGGGCTCACCCGAGCCCACAACAAGTGGGTGACCATCTGCAGCAGAGTCTGCGGTTGATAGTCGCCGCCGCGTGTCCCGAGCAGCATCGATAGGGCCTTGTCCTTGGTCCATAGGGTCGGGGAAAGGGTGTGCAGCGGTCGCTTCCCCGGTGCGAGTTCGTTGGGGTGGCCGGGATCCAGCGTGAAGCCGGAACCGCGATCATGCAGGAAGAAGCCGGCGGTGCCGACGCCGATTCCCGATCCAATCCCGTGGTAATTGGATTGAA
The DNA here is from genome assembly GCA_030064765.1 of Acidimicrobiia bacterium. Taxonomy (GTDB): domain Bacteria; phylum Actinomycetota; class Acidimicrobiia; order Spongiisociales; family UBA5794; genus JAAETI01. Next base: position 1,625 of record JASJEG010000018.1, read on the forward strand.
TCAGCGAAACCCCCAACCCGCTCGAATCCCACACACAGAGGTAGGCGGTTCCCCCGGGAGCCGGGCGCGGGTCAGGCCAGGTCGTACGACGGCTCTTCTCGATACGCTCGAGGCGGTCGGCAAGTCGGCTCGGCTCAACGAGTTGGTCCGGCGGGAGCTCGCAATGATCCGGGTCGGCGACCAACCAGTCGCGCTCCCAAGCCACCGACCGGTAGGCCTCGATGGCGGCGTGGGTGAATCCTGGATCGGCGGGATCCCGTGGGGGATCTAGTTGCTCGAAGATCCAGCTTGCGGCCAAGGCCATGTAGCCCTGCGAATTGGGCGGGATCGTCCAACCCGTGTGCCCCATGACCTCCAACGAAAGCGGCCTGATCCAGTTGGCCTGGTTGGTAGCAAGGTCACCGTCGGTCAAGACTCCGTCGGTGGCAGCGGCTATCGCCTTGCCGACAGCCCCGGAGTAGAAGGCCTCCCTCCCGTCGGCAGCGATCCGCTCCAACGTGCCGGCGAGGTCCTCGCGCACCAGCATGTCGCCCGGTTCGGGGGCAATGCCGCTTGGGTAGAGATTGAAGCCGGATGGCTGCTGCGACAACACCCCTGCAAGCCGGGTCAGTGACCGGGCCAGCTCTTGAGAAACCTCGAAGCCGTGTCGTGCTAGGCCGATTGCCGGTTCGAGGAGTTCTTGGAACGGCAGGGTTCCGTACCGTTCGTAGAGCGCCAGCCATCCGTCGACACAGCCGGGAACAGTCACGGCCCAGCGGCTTCGCATCGGGATAGAGCGCAGACCCTCGGCACGGACCAGCTCTGCCCTTGCGCCCGAGCCGGCACGCCCCGATGCGTTGAGGGCCGCCGGCTCGGCCATGTTGCGACCGTGTACCAGCGCAAAGAGATCTCCCCCAATCCCGCAGGTTTCCGGAGCAACGACTCCGAGGACGGCGTTGGCTGCAATCGCCGCGTCGGCCGCGTTGCCTCCCTTGCGCAATACGGCTGTGCCGGCTCGAGTCGCCAGATAGTGCGGGGTTACTACTGCATCTGGTCCGGTCGAGAGGAGCTTTGTCCCATCCCTGCGGCTCGGGCCGTCGGTCGTCACGAAACCAGTGCGGGGAGGCGTCGGTTCAGTGCGTCGAGTACGGCTTTTACGGCTCCTTCGTCGTGGTCTCCGGAGGACAATGCCGAGCCGACCACCAACTCCTCGCCCTGTTTGCCGGCGAACACGATCACCGCAATCAAGGCAGTACGCATCCCGACGCCTGCGGTCCCGATTGCATCCAATGCAAGCGGTGGGGTGTCGGCGAAGATTGACTCAACGGCGTGCAGCGTCGCTTCTCCAACCAGACGCAACCGAGCCGACGCCGCATCGGGCCCGCTGGCCGATCCAACGTGCTCCCCGTTCTGCCAAGCCAGGGTGACGGTGAGAGTGGTTCGGGTGTTGTCGGTCTGCTCCCTAATACGAACCAGCGCGGGGCGCTGCAGGGTACGGTGCTTGATACTGTCGGCGGCCAGCTGAACGACCGAGATCACTCGACGGTCCACGTTTACGCCGTAGCGAGCCATCGCAAGCGATTGGATGTCACGGGCGACTTGTTTCGGTGATTTCGACGGCGCAGCAAGAACGTGCAACTCGACGATGCGGCCCCCCTTGCGGACCACCCGGGCCGCCTCAACCGCTTCGAGCTGGGCGATCGTCTCCTCGAATTCCTCGTTGTCGAACACGATGCGTGGCTCCCCGATACTCAGTGCAGTGTTAGTGAGGGAACCTTAGTGCCGTACGGGTACGCAAGTTCCTTGGGGCCCTGCGGGGCCCCGCGGAGGCGCAGGTTGCTTGCCGGATGTCGAGCGGATGCGTAACGTATGGCGGGCCGACAACGGTCAGGCCTTGGGCGGACGACCCAATCGGGTTGCCGGGGCAGGCGTGTCAAACAACACACCTGGAGAACACCGAATTGGGTAGCAGAGCCAGAGGTATCGGCCAATCCACGGATCCCGCTCGTGGCTAAAGCGCGTCTGTACCGGATCGCCATCGTTGCGTTTGTGGCCTTGACCGCCATTGCCGTTGTGCTGGCGATCGGTCAGCGGGCCGACCCTCGTCCGGTGATCGTCGGCTCTCTGCTCATGGCGGCGACGTTGCTTCTCAATGTTCCGGCCATGAGCGGGCAACGCGTTTACCTCGGCATCGCCGCTGCCGCTGCCGTTCCGGTTGCGGTCAACGCCGCTGACGTCACGGCCGCGATCTATGCGATATCGATGTCGATTGCCTGGGTTGGCTACTTCATCTTTCGACCGATCGATCCGTCGACTCTCAATTCCGAATACCTTGCCGAGGTCGTCGCCATAACCGGCTTCGGCGGTACCTACCACCTTGTGGCGACTCTGCTCGGCGCCCCGGGGATGAACTTCGATATGGCCTCCGCGGATGCAGGCTTCGTGGCGATCGTCGCAGCAACTCTGGGCGGACTTGTCTATCACCTATTGCGCGCAGTTACTCGTTCCCTGGTTGGATTGGAGCGCGCCGACCTGTCCGTGCGCTACCTGTGGCTGGCGGGACTAGAGGATTGGTCCGCCATCACTGTGCTGATCCTCGCTGGGACGGTTGTTGGCACCGCTTACGAGGCTCTCGGCTGGACCGCAATCCTGGTGGCGGCGGTGCCCTACTCGTTTACCCACTCTGCGCTGGCTCGTTACAAGAGCACCAAGGTGACGTACGGGCAGACCATCCAAGCCCTTTCACAGATTCCGGAAGTCGCCGGTCTGGCGACGCGAGGGCACTCAGTACGCACTGGTCATCTGGCCCGAGATATTGGCCGGGAATTGGGTCTTCACCCGGACATCGTCGAGGACCTCGAGTATGCGGGGTATATGCATGACATCGGCCGGATCACACTGAACGAGCCCGCGATCCTTCGTGCCGGATTCACCGACACCGACATCGCCCGGTGGGGCTCGCAGATCATCGCAGAAGCTCCTCATCTGGAGGAGGTCGCCACGATCGTGGGCGATCAATGCCTTCCGTATCGTTCCCCCGGCGAGGAGCGCGACCCCGACGTTTCGATCACGTCAAAGATCATCAAGGTAGTGAGCGCATATGACCAGGCGGTTCACGAGTTGAAGCTGCGGCCGATCGACGCACTCGAGCAGCTTCATCGCGGCGCCGCCTACGAGTTCGACCCCGAGGTGACCAGCTCGTTGCGTCGGGTCCTCGAGTTCCGGGGCGAGGTCTGATGCAATCAGCGAGGTCTGATGCAATCAGCGAGGTCTGATGCAATCAGATTGGAGTTGGATGTAGTCCCAACTCCATGGGCGACACGTCACTGATTACGCCTGTCGGCGGCCGAGCCGGGGAGGCCTTGAACTCGATGCCGGAATAGGCGGAGTGGTTGCTGAAGCTGGTCTTCGACGAATACGCCGAGACCGACCGCCAGTAGCACGTCGCCCAGCGAGATCACGGAGCCGGGCATCGGAATGATGTCGGAGAGGAACGGCAGATACGAATCGCCATCGAGAACAACGTGCTTGGCGTCGAGCGCCATGCCGGGATCACCACCGGCCAACTCGATCGCCTCGGGGAGGACCGGCATACCGTTGTTCAGGGCGATGACCGTGAAGTTCATCAGGATCCCGATTCCGCTGATCCACATCCCGGGCAGGCGTTGGTTGAGAGCGACCACCAGCAGCAGGGGGAGGTACGACAGCAGAACGAGCCAGACGGCGATCTCTCGGTTGTCGGCTGGGATGTAGTTGGCTGCGATCTGCATCCCAAAACCAATGAAGAGCAGCCACCAGCCTCGGGCGTAGATCTCGGACAGGTTCGAGAGCTTGCCGCCACGAGTCAGCGACACCGCGATTGAGACTGCGATCACCGCAAACAGCCACGTCATGCGCGCGACGTTAGCGGAGTCATGACAGGTAACTCCGGTATGCTCGCCACCGCAGGGAGGTTGACGTTGTTGCGCTACGAGACACAGGGACCCCGGGCGATTCTCACGATTGACGATCCCGAGCGACGCAATCCGATGTCCCTCGAGACGATGGCAGCGCTCGTCGATGGCATCGGGCGGGCAGCTGCCGACGACGACGTCCGGGTTGTGGTCATAACGGGTGCTGGCGACAAGGCCTTCTCGGCTGGTGGTGACCTGTCAGGTCGTTTCGTCGATGCCCCGCTGGCCGATCACGGCGATCGCGGCAAGCTGGCTGAGCTGTTTCGGCTGCTGCGGCGTTGCGGAAAGCCGGTCATTGCCCGGGTCAATGGCCACGCCATTGCTGGTGGCTTTGGTCTCGCTGCGGCTTGCGACATCGTCATCGCGGTTGACACAGCAACCTTTGGGACTCCGGAGCTACAGATCGGGTTGTGGCCGATGATGATCAGTGCCGTCCTGCAGCGGCTCATCCCACAACGGGTTGCTCTCGATCTGATGCTTACCGGCAGGCGAATCAGCGCCGAGGAGGCTCGGCAGTTGGGCGTTGTGTCGCAGGTGGTGTCAGCGGATGAACTCGATGCGGCAGTAGATGAGACCGTTGATCGCTTGCTGGCGGTCTCCCCAGCGGCTCTGGCCCTGGGCAAGCACGCCTTCTATGCCGTGGAAGACATGCCGCTCGATGCGGCGCTCGACCATCTCCACACCGGTCTCTCGGTCGTGGCAATGACCGAGGACGCAGCCGAGGGTGTTGCTGCGTTTGTCGATAAGCGCGACCCAGAGTTTCGGGGTCGCTAGCTCCCGAATAGCTCCGCAATGTCATCGTCGAGCGAGTCGACGGTTACGACGCCGAAGTGACGCTTGGCGATGGTCCCGTCAGGGTTGATGAAGAAAGTCCCGGGAAGGCCCAGCACGGGATAGGCCTCCTCGACGGTGCCGTCGTCGATGGCGATCGTGTAGGCCACGGCGATCTCGGCAGCAAAATCTGCAGCCTTGTCCGGGTCATCGTTGACGGCGACCCCGACGAACTCCACGTCGGGGTGACGCTGCGATGCGGTGTTGATCGCCGGCATCTCGGCTCGACAAGGCGGGCACCAGGAAGCCCAAAGATTGAGCACGACCGGTTTGCCTTCGTCGGCCACGTGGGCGGCGAGGTCGAACACCTCGCCGTTGAGCGTGGGCAGCGCGAATGTTGGTGCCAGCTCGTCGGTATTCGGAACGTTGGGGTCGGAGGCCACCAAGTCTCCGAGGTCGGGAAACTCGCTCTCAGCTGGATCTGCGCCACTGGTGACGATCAGAGTCACCGCGACTGCGGCCACGAAGACGCCAAACAGCGACAGCCACAGAAACAAGCCGCCACGTTGCCGATCGCGATCTTCGTTCTGGTCCATAGGTGTGCGAGGTTAGTTCTGCTGCGGGTTTGCGAATCCGCAGCTAGACCAAGGTCTCCAGGGCCTGGCCGATATCAGCGATCAGGTCCTCGGTGTTCTCACAACCTACGGCCAGTCTGATCAGGTTGTCGGTGATCCCGGCCGCCTCGCGGTCCTCTGTGGACATGCTGGCGTGGGTCATCGACGCCGGATGTTCGATGAGCGTCTCTACACCGCCCAGCGACACCGCGAGAGTGGCCAGGTTCACGGCTTCCATGATCTTGCGGCCGCCCTCCAGGCCCCGTTTCACGCCAAAGCAGAGGATGGCGCCGGGTCCCTCCATCTGCCGTTCGGCGAGTTCGCGTTGGGCGTAGTCGGGCGAGCCGGGGTAGCGCACCCATTCGACTGCCGGGTGCTGGCGGAGGAACTCGGCGATGGCGATCGCGTTCTCTTGAGCCTGACGTACCCGCAAGCCCAAGGTGCGCAGCCCCCGATGAACCAGCCACGCCTGATGTGGATCGATGCAGCCGCCGTGGTGGTTGAGGGCTCTGCGGAGTCGAGCCCACTGCTCCTCGGTGGAGGTGACGATGATTCCGGCCACGACGTCCGCGTGACCGTTGAGGAACTTCGTCATGCTGTGGACGACGATGTCGGCACCTAGCTCGAGGGGCCGCTGCAGCAGGGGAGTGGCGAATGTGTTGTCGACGACGAGCAGCAGTCCGTTCTCCCGAGCGATCTCGACGCAGGCGGCGATATCCGTCAACCGGATGGTCGGGTTCTCCGGTGTCTCGATGTACAGCATGACCGTCTCGGGTCGGATCGCTTTCTTGATGTTGTCCGGCTGCGACGTGTCGACAAAGCTCGACTCGACCCCGAATCGTGAGAAGTACTTCTCGACTACCACCCGGGACGGTCCGTACACCGAGTCGGTCCCGACGATGTGCGAGTTGGCCTCCAAGTAAGTGAAGAAGACATTGGAGATTGCCGCCATACCGGACGAGGTGGCGATCGCACCGTGCCCGTGCTCTAGCAGAGCGACCGCTTCCTCGAGGGCGGCTACGGTCGGGTTTCCCATCCGGGTGTATATGTAGCCGCTTTCGGTTCCGGCGAACCGCCCCGCACCTTGGTCGACGCTGTCAAAGGCAAACGTGGAGCTCTGGTAGATCGGGACCGAGACCGCACCGAAGTGGGGGTCGGGCTCGCTACCCGCATGGACGGCCTCGGTGTCAAAACCCTGATGTTCGTCCTGCATCGCTATCTCCCGGTGTCGTCTTTGGACACCACTAGTCCGGCTCTGGGATGGGCTCTAGGGCCAATGGGCATGATCGGTGACGACCCCCGCAATACTTCCGAGTCGCCAGAAGAGGCAATAGCGTGTCACCTAGGAACGCCGGCGGTGGCGTCTTATGGGTGTAATGACCGACGAAGAGATCTATCGCAAGTACGCCGACGACCTGGTGCGATTCGCCACCGGGCTCGTCGGACCGTTCGATGCCCAGGATGTGGTCACCGACGCATGCTTGCGATCGTTCCGGTCGAAGACCTGGCCCCAGGTCCACAACCACCGGGCTTATCTCTATCGATCGGTCCTCAACCATGCCCGTTCGCACCATCGCAGCACCTTGCGGCGACGAGTACGGGAGATGAAAGCTGCATCTCCTGCAAAGAGTTGGCCTCACGAGGTCGATGTCGACGTACTGGCTGCGGTCGATCGGTTGAGCGTGCAACAACGCGCTGCAATCGTCCTCACATATTGGGAGGACCTCAGCGCCGCAGAGGTGGCGGCGCGGCTCCGGATCTCAGAAGGATCCGTCAAGCGTCATCTGGCTCGGGCACGCTCACGACTCAGGGAGTACCTCGATGAGTGAAGATCGTCTCGATCCGCGCGTACGGGAACTGACATACCGGCTGATGGAGATGGCGCCGGACGCGCCTCCCTTCCCGGAGGAGGCAATTGCTATGAGTGTTCCCGTCACAAAACAACGCCCCCCAATGCTTGTGTGGGCGGCCGCCGCAGCCGCAGTTGTGCTGCTCGTAGGCCTGCCGCTGCTCTTGTTCCGCGGCGGCGACGAGCCCACGGCGCCGGCGACGACGATTGCGGCGCCGGATACGACCACGACGACTGTTGTTGATGAGCCTACGACAACGATGGCGCCGACCACTGTGGCGCCGGGTGTTCCGACGGTCGTCGAGTTCAACATCTACGTGTTTTCCGAGGCGATTACCACCTACCTGGGGGATCCTGCTCTGGTACCGCTGCAATTGGAGGAGGAGGTCCCGTCCGAGCCCGGATCAGACACGGCAGTGGGTAGATGGGATCTTGCGCTGGACGCACTCTTCGACCAGGGTCCGACATTTGGTGCATATTGGTCCGCAATTCCCGAGTTGTCGGGCGAATGGAGTGGGTCGCTAGACGGAAGCGTTCTAGAAGTGGACCTCCCAGCCGAGTTCGAGGCCGGCGGCGGCACGATGATGATGACCTCGCGCCTGGCCCAGGTCGTCTTCACGGCTACTCAGTTCGATGGGATCGACTCCGTCCTGTTCAAGATCGCAGGCGAGGTGGTTGAGGTGTTCTCGGGTGAGGGCATCATCCTCGACGGTCCCCAGACCCGGATGGACTACGTCGACATCCTGCCGCTGATCTTCCTCGACGAACCGGCGATCGGTTCGAGGGTGAGTAGCCCGGCCACGCTAAGTGGAATCGCCAACGTGTTCGAGGCAACCGTCCAGTTCGAGATCGTCAATGAATCGGGCAATTTGATCAACGCCGACTTCACCACCGCAACCTGCGGGACTGGTTGCTGGGGTGAGTTCTCGGCCCAGGCTCCGTTCTTCGTCCCCGAAGAGACGCCCGGCGAGATCGTGGTCTATGAGGAGGCTGCGCTGGATGGGTCCCGGGTCAACGAGATCCGCTACCCGGTGACGCTGCTCCCTGGTGGAGAGGAGGAGCCGCCGACGACGACCACACTCCCGACGACCGACACAACCCTGCCCGGCGAGGCGTTCGACATCGGCCCGACCGAGGGTGATGTGGTCGCCGTGATTGGTGTCGCTCACGACGACGTTCTCAACCTGCGTGATGGCCCCGGCGTCGGCTACGAGCCGCTGCTCGGCCTCAACCCACTGGCCGATGATCTAGTCGCCACCGGCCGGCACCGGCTATTGGAAAGCTCGATCTGGACTGAGCTGACTGCCGACGGGGTGACCGGTTGGGTCAACTCGAGCTACATCGGATATCTCGGGGGAGTCGATGACCTCACCTCTTTTGTCGTCTCTGAGATGGGCGGCATCCCTGAAGCCGAGACCATGCTCGACCTGGGCACGATGGTGGCCGAGTCGTTCGGGCAAGACGAAGGGGGCTTCCGCTACGAGATGGTCATCCCGCCGACGGTGGGCGATCTCGGCGAGGTCACGTTCGACGTTGTCGGCTTGCTCGACGATGCCCAACGCGGCTGGCGGCTCCACATCTTTGGTCAACCCACTGAAGGTGGCGAGGGCTTCTCGCTGAAGAGCGTCGAAGGCATGGCGCTGTGCGGACGCGGGGTGACAGAAGACGGGCTCTGCATCTGAGGCAGCGCGCACGGTTGCTTCCCCCTTGACGGGGGAAGTGGCCGAGCGAAGCGAGGTCGATGGGGGTGGCCTCCCACGAGGGGAGGGCCGATCCACGGCAAGATTTGTCGTTCTTGCGTCTGCTGACATCCCCCGCCGGTCTTTCCGGCCGTCGGGGGATGTAACGCGTCAGTATCCTGGCTGAACTTAGAGAGACGCAGATTCCGTAGAGAGGACACCCCATGAGCAGCCACGATCCTTTCGGTGCGAAGGAGACCATTGACACTCCCGTAGGTTTCCGCACCGTCTATCGCCTCGACGCCCTGAAGGATATGGGCGACATCGACAGCCTGCCGTACTCAATCAAGGTGCTCCTGGAAGCTGCTCTCCGGGAACACGACGGCGAGACGGTGACCGATGAGGATGTTCAGGCGCTTGCGCAATACGACGCCACCAAGGTCGAAGAGACCGAGATCGCCTTCAAGCCTGCCCGGGTCGTCCTGCAAGACTTCACCGGAGTGCCGGCAGTTGTCGACCTCGCTGCAATGCGGGCCGCCATCGCAAGAATGACCGGTGTCGAATTCGATGCTCAGAAGGTCAACCCGCTCATCCCGGTTGACCTGGTCATCGACCACTCTGTGCAGGTCGATGCCTTCAACAGCGGCATGGCTTTGCAGATCAACAGCGAGCGTGAGTTCGAGCGCAACCACGAGCGTTACGAATTCCTCAAGTGGGGCCAATCTGCGTTCCGGAACTTCCGGGTGGTGCCACCGGCAACCGGCATCGTCCACCAGGTCAATCTGGAATACCTGGCCAAGGTCGTGTGGGACGGCGGCGGCGACCTCTACCCGGATTCACTCGTGGGCACCGATTCCCATACCACGATGATCAACGGTCTCGGTGTGCTCGGCTGGGGTGTTGGCGGGATCGAGGCCGAGGCCGCCATGGTCGGTCAACCGATCTACATGCTGCTTCCCGAGGTGGTTGGTTTCAAGCTCACCGGCAAGCTCCAGGACGGGGTCACCGCAACCGACCTCGTGCTTCGAGTCGTTGAAATGCTGCGGGAGCACGGGGTGGTCGGTAAATTCGTCGAGTTCCACGGTCCCGGCCTCGCCGAGATGCCCCTGGCCAACCGGGCAACCATCGCCAACATGGCACCCGAGTACGGGGCGACAATGGGGTTCTTCCCCGTCGACGAGCAGACCACGACCTACTTGCGCCTGTCGGGCCGTGATGAGCAGCTCATCGAGACCGTCGAGGAGTACTGCCGAATGCAGGGTCTGTGGCGCGATGATGCCCGTGAGGTTGTCTACAGCTCCAACCTCGAGCTGGACATGTCCACCGTGACTGCTTCGCTGTCGGGTCCGAAGCGCCCCCAGGACCGTATCGATCTCGACGACATGAAGACCCAGTGGGCGAGCGACGTCGACACTCTCCGCAAGGAGGGTGCGACGGCTGCGGCGCCGGTGCCGGTCGAATACGACGGTGAGTCGTTCGAACTGGAAGATGCCGATGTCGTCATTGCCGCCATCACCAGCTGCACCAACACGTCCAACCCCGACGTGATGGTTGGTGCCGGCCTGGTTGCCCGCAAAGCACGGGCGCGGGGTCTCGGTCGCAAGCCATGGGTTAAGACTTCGCTGGCCCCCGGCTCCAAGGTTGTCACCGACTACCTCAACAAGGCCGGCCTGATGGATGACTTGGAGGCGCTCGGCTTCTACCTGGTGGGCTATGGATGCACAACTTGCATCGGCAACTCGGGCCCGCTGCCCGAACCGATCAGCGCCGCCATCAACGAAAACGATCTCGTGGTCACCTCGGTGCTCTCCGGCAACCGCAACTTCGAGGGTCGCATCTCGCAGGACGTGCGGGGCAATTACCTGGCGTCGCCGCCGCTGGTGGTGGCGTATGCCATTGCCGGGACCGTCGACATCGACCTGACGAGCGAGCCGATCGGTCAGGATGCTGCGGGCAACGATGTCTTTCTCTCCGACATCTGGCCAAGCCAGGCTGAGATCGACGAGATCGTCAGCCGGAACGTGACCAGCGACCAATTCGTTCACGAGTACGGCTCGGTGTTCCAGGGCTCACAGGAGTGGCAGGCGGTCCCCACTAGCTACGAGGACCTGTTCAGCTGGGATCCGGATAGCACATATGTCCAGGAGCCGCCGTTCTTCAAGGGCCTCACCGCCGAGATTGAGCCGCTCGCTCCAATCGAGGGGGCGAGGGTCCTCTTGAAGCTGGGTGACTCGATCACCACTGATCACATCAGCCCGGCCGGTGCCATTGGCCCGGACACACCCGCAGGGAGATACCTGATCGAGAACGGGGTCGAGCAGCGGATGTTCAACAGCTACGGGTCGCGGCGTGGCAACGACCGGGTGATGACGCGGGGCACGTTCGCCAATGTCCGAATCCGCAACCAGATCGCCCCAGGTACCGAGGGCGGCTTCACCACCGATTTCACCGACGGCGAAGTGAAGACGGTCTACGAGGCGTCGCTCAACTACAAGGCGGCCGGGGTCCCTCTAGTTGTCTTGGCTGGGACCGATTACGGCATGGGCAGCTCGCGCGACTGGGCGGCCAAGGGCACCTTCGAACTTGGAGTCAAGGCAGTCATCGCCGCCAGTTACGAGCGCATCCATCGCTCCAACCTGGTGATGATGGGTGTGTTGCCGTTGACTTTCCAGGAGGGGGAGAACGCCGACACCCTCGGCCTCGACGGCACCGAGACGTTCTCGATCGACATCGATAACGATCTCCAGCCCCGTCAGCTGGTGCGGGTCACGGCTGCAAAGGCGGACGGTTCGACCGTTGAGTTCATGGCTCAGTGCCGGGCCGATACCCCGGTCGAGATCGACTATCTCCGCAACGGCGGCATCCTCCACATGGTGCTCCGCCGCATGGCGGGCGGGTAGGAGGAACCCCAGACCGTCCGTGCGGCGTCGTACCATCGTCCTGCGCAAAGGGGTGGAGACATGCGAAGTCGGATCGTTGTACTTCTGCTGGGGCTTGCGCTGCTGGCAGCCGCATGCGGAGAGTCCATCGATGGGGCCGGCGGCGCGCCGGCACCGGCAATCGGGTCGGGCGAAGCCGGCTACGGCCCGTTCCTGGCAGACGATCCCTTCGATGCCATCGCCAGCCTCGAGTGGCGGGAGATGAGCGCGGCTCTGCCGGATGGACCGATCCGCAACGGCGGTCCCGTCGCCGTCCTGCTCGATGACTCAACCGAGCAGCTGCTGCACATCGCCGTCAATGGTGGCGGATGCCGGCCGGAGCTTCGCATTGCGGTTGTTCAACCGCCACCCGAGCTCGAGCTGGGAATCTCGGTCGGCGACTACATCTCGCCGCCGGGCCTGGAATGCACCGACATCCTGACTACCCACGGGTTCGAGGTGCGCCTCAACGACCCTGTTTCGCTCGACGCGGTGGTGCTCAATCCGATGCTGTCGGAAAGGGGCGAGGATGTCGTCATCGTCGTACCGGGCGCTGAAGGGACGTTGCCCGGTGACGTCTGGCTGAGATGCCCATCAGGCCCGTCGTTCCCGGCGGCGGCGCTCGACTATCTGAAATACCAGGCAGGCAATGCGGACTTCGATCCGTTGGATACCGATCCGCCCGGTATCCGTGAGGCGATGGATGAATTCCTCAGCGACGCGGAAGGTCAGTATTGGCCTCAGGAAGGCTGGCGGTTGCTGCATGTCACCGAGACGGAGGCGCTTGTCGTCGCTCGTGACACAGAGAACAGTGGGATCGCCTTCATAGAGCTAGAACTCGATGGAATGAAGTGGCGATGGGCCGGTGCTTCGGCTGGGGGCCCTTGCCCGCTGCAGATCCAGCTGCCAGACGGCCTGGGCGTTGTCACCTGGCGGGTCGATCCGGACGGTGGTCCTTTGGGGATTGAAACCACGTCGATCGATGTGCTGGCGACCGAGCGCAACTGCGCCAGCGGCCAACCGATGGGGGATCGCCTGATCGGGCCAGAAGTGCTCTTGACCGACGAGGAAGTCCTGATCGTGTTTGGGGTGGAGCCGCTGGGGGGTGCTCAGGACTGTCAGGGCAATCCCGAGCAACCTGTGACCGTGGAACTGCCCGAGCCGCTCGGCGACCGGGTAGTGCGCGACGGAGTGGACACCGGTCTCAGCCTGGGCGACTTCCTCAACTAGTGACGGGGCATACCAAGTGTATGTCTTCAGGTTCCTTGGAGAAGAGTGCCGGGTGCGGAGGTTCCGCGAGCCGGCAGCCGCGGCTGAGGTAGAACCCGACGGCTGAACCGCTCGGCGTTGCCGATACGTACATCGATGTTGCGTCGGCGCTGGTTGCGATCTCTTGGCCGGCGGCCCACAGCGCCGAGGCAACGCCCCGGCGCCGGTAGGCCCGACTCACATGGAGGAAGGCGAACCACGCGGTACTTCCGTCGAACGATGGGTCCACAATGGCTATGCCTGCGAGCAGATCGTCGATGAACGCACCGAGCAGGGCCGCGCCGCTCTCGACAATCGGCCGGAATTCAGTGATCCGACGTGCGGAGCTGTGGTGCCCGTGGCCCTCGCTATCCCACTGCGGGACATCGAACCCAACACGCTCGCTATGGAGCCGACCGCCCTTGACGGTGTATTGCGTGTCGATGTGCTCGGAGCGATCGATCTCTCGAATCAGCTCGATATTGTCTGCCCCGAGTTGTCTGATTTCGATCGTCCCGCTCTCGTCCGGGTCCGGCAATGACGACTGTGCCTTATTGGCCGCAACCTCGGTCACGTCGCTTGCTCGGCAGGCATCTCGCTGTGGCTGATGTCCAACCGGAGAAACGACTCGATGCCCAACAGTCCGAACACCCTCATCCGTCGCGAGGTCAGGTCCGGCGCAGCTTCCGGCATCGACACGATCGCTGGGGCGACCGTGTCGTAGCGCACACTGTCGTGGTCGATGGCGCAGCCGCCGGATGCCAGGACGTTGCGCAACCAGTCGACTTTGGTGCCGTAGGACAGCGGGATGAGGAACGACTGCCCGGTTCGTTGCACCAACACCGGCACGACGTACTCTCTTCCAGACCGGCGACCCGTGTGATGGAGCGCTGCCAGGTCCCGATTCTTCTTTCCGGCCACCCTCAGTGTCACCGGATTCTGGACCTTCTTGTTGAACCATCGGAGTGCATCGATCGCCGGCTGCCATTGCAAACGCCAGACGATGGGATAGATCGCCCTCGAGATCAGAAAGCCGAGAAGAATGAAGCCGATCACCCGCGCCACCCGACGCCGGAGAGCGACATCGTTGGTCACGATTCCTCCTTATTCCTCGGGGACAAGGGTCCCCTCGGTCTCATCGGCTCGCGGCCGGCCTTGTCCAGAGCCTCCTTGAGTCGGCGACTGCTGTTCGGAGGAAACCCTCGGGCAAGGTCGCGTCAATGATGGTAGCTATGTGCCCGGCCAGGTCGAGAGAGCTCCGGGAGTGCGCCGTGGAAGGATTGCCTGATCCGGGAAAGGCCAGCACCCTATTTGCCCAAGAGGCAGCCATACGGCGGTTCGACGACCTCGATGTCGACCATCGGCGATGTCTCCTATGGACCGACCGCATCCACGGTGGCCGACATCCGCTCGAGTTCCGAGATGAGAGCCGCAAACTCTGCGCGACCGAACGATTTGATCAGGCGTTTCGAGAAGGCAGCTTGCCCCGGCCCGATACGTTCGATGGCCAGACGTCCATCCGTCGTTGGTGCCAGCAACGGGGATCTCTTATGCGCCGGGTTGGGTGATGCTTGGAGCAGGCCCTCGGCGATGAGGCGATTGGCGATCCGCTGCACTGCCTGCCTGGTGATTCCCATCTGACGGGCGATCCCGGACGCGGTCAGGGGCTGCCGCAGGACAGCCCCTAGCACTTGCCACCACGCAACGGTGATGCCTGCGGGTTCAGCGAGTTTCTCCCCCGCGGCCAACAACTGACCATTGAGCTTGAAGATCGCCAGAGTGAACTCGCCGCCGAGCTGGGACTCATTCGGCATGCGCCATACCTGCCATGAGGCCAAAGAACCCCGCCTCATCCTGCCTTCCGTAGAAGAGATACCAGTTGGCGCTGGTCGGCTCAGGATAGAACTCGAGCGCATCGAAGATCGCTCGGGCGAACTCGACCGGTGCAGTCGCACTGGCAGTGACCAAATTGCCGTCGCGAACGGCCAACTCGTTTCGGTAGCGGTCGTGGCCGGTGTACGCCGGAGACTCGAGAATCTGCGGCGCGTTCGACGTGTGGTCGATGTCGTTCAGAAGGCCACCACGGGCAAGACCGATGGTGGCGCCGCAGATGGCCGCCACTGGAACTCCGGCGTCGAGAAACTCCCTTGCGGTTTCGACAAACGACATGTTGGAGCCCGTGAGCCAGCTGTCCGCGCCGGGCAGGATGAGCATGGCGCTCTCGCCGGGATCGAGCTCGCTGATGGTGATGTCAGGCGTTAGCGAGATTCCGCCCTTGGTCGTTACCGGATCGAGCGACTCAGCCACCGTCACGATGCGATAGCTTCGCCCGTCCGGCTGCCAGTCGCCGGACCCCAGATGGGCGAGGGCGTATCCTGCCTCCCAATCCGCCCATGTGTCGTAGATGGCGACGTGGATGGTTTCTTCGGTCATTGCCTCTCCTTTGGCTAATGACAACATATTACCAAAATGACAACATACTGTCAAGATGGGATAACGGTCGTGGTCGGGGAGAGGCATTGATGTAGCTGCGCCCACCGCTGGTGGTAGGTTGGCGCGATGAGCTTGCGGTGGCAGTGCACGATCATCGACAGCGTTGATCCCGTTCCTCTGGCGAAATGGTGGGCTGAGCTACTTGGCTGGCGCATCACGTTTGAACAACCCGACGAGGTTGCGCTTGAACCACCGGAGGGATCACGAGAGGATGGCGTGTCGCCGGACATCCTGTTCCTCCGAGTTCCGGAGGCGAAGCAGGTCAAGAACCGACTCCACATCGACCTGCGCCCCTCTGATCAGGCGCAGGAAGTTGCCAGAGCCGAGGCGCTTGGAGCTCGTCGGGTCGACGTGGGCCAGAGTGAGGCAGTGAGTTGGGTCGTCATGGCTGACCCTGAGGGAAACGAGTTCTGCATCCTCCGAGCGTTCGACGCCGACGACTCGCCCTAGTCGACCGCGCTCCTCCTGCGATCCAGGAATTCTGCATCCCGATCGAACGCGTCAGCACATCGGATTGCGGCGAGGTCAGCACACCTTCAGCGCCTCTTCTCGAAACCCGCCAGTGGCGTGAGGTTGGAAGTGCCGTTCCGTGTTGAGCTTGCGTCTGCGTTGTCGTCTTATCGGGTCGACCTACGCCACCTTGTTCCCCGAGCGGGTAAGGGCCATGGTCCTCGACTCGGCGTTCGACCTCAGCGCCTCCTTGGACGACTTCATAGTGGCGAGGGCCGAGGCAAGCGAGCGGGCGCTGACCCTTGTGCTGGAACAGTGCGCTGCCGACAGCGTCTCTGCGTTCCACAACGACGGTGACCCGTTCATTGCTTTCGACGAGCTGATGGAGCGACTCGACGCCGAACCGCTCATGGTGGATGACACCGAGGTGGGTCTGGTGCACGCTATGGACGCGATGTTCTTCGGTCTCATCTGGGAAGAGAACTGGTCGTATCTGACACGGGCACTGGCCGAGGCTCAGGACGGAAACGTCGCCGGCTGCGCGACCTCGCCCTGTTCTTCCCGTTCTCCAACTCCACCCACGCGGCTGAGACAGCACAGACGAGGGGGCAGGTGGCTGCGTTCCTTCACCGGGCATTGGGGTAGCGCCAAGCGCACGGATCGGGAAGAGGCGCTTCACGCATCGAAGCCGCAGGTGGAAAGGCGGTGATGCCGAGGACGGTCGGTCCCGTCTCCGGAGCAAGTCACATCCTGGTCTCCTCACCACCTTTGTCGATCCTGCCGGAAACGAAGTCGGCCTTGTCGAGACACCCGCCGACAGACTACGAGACCTGCATCGACAAGCTCGCCACCTCGGCTATCGGTCTAGTTAACCTCGAAGTTGCCCAATCCTCGGGGACCGTCTAGTTGCAGTTTCCGATGCCGCTATCTCTTGCTTCTCGGACGAGTTCGGCGGCATCGGATAGCAGTAGGAAGCGATCAGCTACGAGACGTCCAGCTACTCCGGCAACCTTTCTGACGTAGTCGCGGTTGTTCTTGAAGCGCGGTGAGCCGTCCGCCAGAGGAACACAAGACAGATCCTCTGTGCTGCCTGCGAGCCAGAGGAAGACCTCGGCTAGCGGGTCGCCCGCAAACGTGATCGGTGGGCCTACACCGCGAAACGTACCGACACCTAGTTCTACGTCCGGCAGTCTTATGCCACCAAGCGTGTTCAGATTGGAATCACGATCCACCGTGGCACTGACGACACTCGGGTGCCCTGGATACGCTGGGTCAGCCGCAGTTGGGTCGGGGGCGGAATCGTAGAGCACGCTTGCCTTTGGATGTCGTCCGAAGGCGACCCATTGAGTCATCTGGATGTACACCGCACGAATGACGCTGGACCATTCGAGGGTATTCGAGTTGGCAAATGTCCCTGGTGGGAATGAACCGATCGCTACCAGGTCGGCTTGGTTGATCGGATCGATATGGGCCGCACCCGCCACCTCGTACACGAAGCGCCTCACATCATCGGCTTCCACCCTCAACGACAGTGTTGACAGGGCGGGCACCACTCCGAATACGTCAAAGGACCCGTTCGGGAGGACATCGCTTTCGGAGTTCACAAACAGTGCGCGTTCGGTGCCGAAATCCTGGGGCCCGGTAACAGCTGGAGCAGTAACACCATCCGCATCCGGCAGCAGTGTTGAGGGAGCAGCCATAGGCATCGTTGCGTCAAAGGCCGTAACACCATGCCGGGCTGCAAAGGCCATTACCCCCCTTAGAGCGCTCCCCGAATTCGAGTAACCCACGCCGGTGACGGACTTGACTGTTCCGTAGTCAGTGCCTGCCCCGATCAGGCCCGAGTTGCCACCGGTTCGGAGCGCCCCGGCGAAATCGGCCAGGATCTCCACAGCCGCCGCAGGCAGGTCGGGGAACCCGTCTCCATTGCTATCGATATCAAACCGCTGATCAATGAAGTCGCTCGGTATCGCTCCTGCGTAACTGATCGACGCGTATCCCGAGCGTTTGTAGCCCCTAGCGAGCACAACCTCGTCAGTCAGGTACAAGTTACGAACAGCCTCGGCATCGGGCGGGA
This sequence comes from Acidimicrobiia bacterium, assembly GCA_030064765.1. GTDB lineage: Bacteria > Actinomycetota > Acidimicrobiia > Spongiisociales > UBA5794 > JAAETI01. Next base: position 19,656 of record JASJEG010000018.1, read on the forward strand.
AAACCGTAAACAGATCAAGCGGCTCAACCACAAGCCTTCCATCCCAACGACGCGAATCGGTAGGTAGCACAATGAAGCAAGAGACATCGAACTCAGCTGCGCCAACTCCCCCGTCGGCCAAGGTGTACAAGATCTCGTCAGCCAACCCGGCGAATTGGCAGTCGTAGCGGGTGAACTCAACACGCCTCACCGTGCCCTCAATCGCGGACGCTGTGACCTCTATCTCTCCGCTAGACCCCGGCTCAACTGCGTCCGCCGAAGCCGACGAGAACGCAAACGTCGATACCAACACCCCTAAAACAGCACCAACAATGCCAAGACGCGATCGAATCCCTATCAACTGGGCCATGTGCCCTCCTCTCCCTGGCACGAACCTACACGGCAAGATTCACAGTTGGGCAAGGATTCGACATCAGCGACGCGCAGCTGCCAGCAGCTGTTCACAGATCCAAACGAGGGCCTGACAGAGCGCAGCCTTGGAGAGGAACGATGGCCGCTTAGCTGCACCGCACCCTCGGAGAACTTACCTGGCACCGATCGGAACGAGGGGTCTAGTTTCTGTCGTTATCCCTCGATATCATCGAACGTATGTTCGGTACGATGGTTCCTGTGAATCTAGAGGAGATCCCGCCGGGTGCTGAGTTGGGTCGGGTGTTGGCGTCGTTGGATTGGGATCGGTTGTCTGATCATGATCTGATCCGGGTGCTGCAGGCGCAGGATCGGCAGGTGTCGCATTATCAGGCGGGTCGTGCCTGGACGATCAACCGAGTCGCTGAGCGTTATCAGCAAGGGTGCCGGGAGGGGTCGTTCGATTGGGGTGATGCTCAGAAGGGGGCTGCGGCTGAGGTTGGTGCTGCGCTTTGTTTGACCCGCCGGTCGGCGGAGTCGGAGACCGGGTTCTCTGTGGAGTTGTTGCGGTATCGCCCTGGGGTGTTTGATGCTTTGTTGTTGGGTCGGATCGACAGGGGGCGGGCCAGGGTGCTGGTGGATGCAACGTTGCACGTATCTGACGCAATCG
>JASJEG010000155.1 GCA_030064765.1 Acidimicrobiia bacterium
TCAGCCGTTTGCTCTTCTACCTCGAGCATTGGGCAGTTGTGCGCTTCGGTACTACGACGGGCATACCGCCAAATGTCGTCATGGCCTTCGTCAAGATTGCGATGGTCTTCCTGGTTGTGACCATGGCAATGCTGACGGTGGATCAATACCGGCGTGCCTCCGGCGGCAAGCCGACAGACCTGCACTGGCGACGCCTCTACGGGCTGGTCGCAGTGTTGGCCGGCGTATCGCTGGTGCTGTACAACCCGGCCTCGCATCCGCTGACCCTCTTCCCGGGTCTCTATCTCGGCACGACTGCGCTCACTCTCGGGATTCCCCTGTGGTTCGGAAGGAGCTGGCTGCGCTACCGGGCCGGCGAGCCACTCCGCCAAATGTGGATCCGAGTGGGGTCCGCCGTGATCATCGGGGCGTTGCTGGCCTCAATGATCGAACTCACGTACCTGGTGATACCACTCGGCTTACTCCATCTGATCCTCCTGTCTTTTGCCTCCGGCGACTCGTGGAGCGCGGCCTGGCTGGATCTGTTCCATTCAGAAGCCTTCTTGCTGTGGGCCATGGTGGTTACGGGTTTCCTGGTGGTCTTCATCCCAGCCAGGACGGCAATCAACCAGTACTGCGCGGACGCGGCCTGCTACCGCGGGGCGGAAATGTCATTAGGAGGAGCCGCGCTGGAGACATTCCCGCTCCGGGTCGGGGCCTCGTTCTTCCCAATCCCGCAATGGACTCAGATACATCTGCTGAAGGAGCTGCGCGCGGTCCCCGGGTACTTGTTCCTAGGTTTCGCGGCCGGTGGGTTTGCCTACTACCTGCTACGTCGGTCGGCCTTCGAGAGGGAGAACGATGAACGGGGTCGGGCCCCCCGGCTGCCGATGCTGCTGATGGGCGTCTACTTTGCGGCGGTCGTGTTCTTCGCCGGCTGGCTTGCCGCAATCAGCGGTGCCGTCCAGGACAAGGGCTGGGACATCTCCCCGTGGCGGGAGACCGGATTCACCTGGATCGGCTGGGTCGTCATCATTGCCGTCGCCCTCACCGCCTTCTTCGACTGGCTGCGCGATGACCCCGGGGTGGTCGTAGCGCTTGCGGCGATCATCGCGGTGCTCGCTTTCATGACGACGATCGTGAATCAGGCCGACATGGGGAACATCAACTCACAGCTCGACACCCGCCTCCTCAACGAAGCAGGACTACTGCTGGTGCACTTTGATGACACAGAGGAGGGCAATAATCAGCGCTGTGGGGTAATCGCCGATCTGCGGGCCTTTGCCCCCGACGATTCGGAGCTACGCAAGATGACCCGGCTCGGCTCCTACCTCGATTCGGCGGCGGACAACATCTACGGAGTCGTGTTCTGCGATTCCGGCTCCTCCTGAGACTCGTCCGTTTGCGGGGGGCGGCGTCGCTCGAGAACCACCATGATCACTACGGCGAGGGCAATTGGACCTGCAAACAACAAGAACTCGTCCCATCCCCCTTGGTGTGCGAGAAGCCAGGTCATGTGGCGAGGTTAGGCCCGTCCCGACGGGAGCGGGCCGGCGCGGTGCCCCGGGTTGGATTGTCCTTCTATGGCTGCCGGAAGACGTGAGTGTTGACAATTATGCACATATGCGTATAGTCCCGGCTTCGCCCATTGAGCGAGAAGAACATGACGAAGCGCATTGCAATCCTCGGAGCATCCGGATACGCCGGCGGTGAGCTCATCCGTCTTGCTGATGAGCACCCCGATATGGAGATCGTCTATCTCGGTGCCCACACCAAGGCCGGCTCGACGTTGGGCGCGGTCCATCCCCACCTCATGGGGGCCGAGCGAGCGCTTGGTCCCAACGATCCTGATGAGATAGACGATGTCGATATGGCCTTTCTCGCTCTGCCGCACGGTGCCTCGGCGGAACCGGCCATGGCACTGTTGGACAAGGGCGTACGGGTTGCCGATCTCGGAAGCGACTTTCGCCTCGACTCTGTTGATCGCTACGAAGCAGCCTATGGGTCGCCCCATCCTTTCCCGGGGGAGCTAGGGAGATGGCCGTACGGACTCCCGGAGCTGTTTCGGGGAGACGTCGCCGGCGCCGACCGAGTTGCCGTACCCGGGTGCTATCCCACGTCGGCGCTGCTCGCCCTCGGTCCGCTCCACGGTGCCGGGCTGCTCGAGGGAGGCCCCTACGTAGTCGACTCCGTCTCCGGTGTGTCCGGGGCGGGACGGGGCGCCAAGGAGAACCTCATGTATGGCGCGGTCGACGAGGGAGTTGCTGCTTATGGCGTTCTCACCCACCGCCACCGGCCCGAGATGGAACAAGGTCTCGGTGCAGTCGGCCGGGGCGAACCCAAGGTGATGTTTACGCCGCATCTGGTGCCGATGCAGCGCGGCATCCTTTCCACGTGCTACGCCCCGGCAGCTTCCGGGGTGCTCGCCGCAGACATCGTGGCGGCGCTGCATGCGGCCTATGGCGCAAGTCCTTTTGTCGACGTTGTTGCAGAGCCCCCCAATACCCGCTGGGTCGTTGGCACCAACCGTGCGTTGATCAATGCCTACCTGGACCCGAGAACCCGGTCTGTCATCGTGGTTGCGGCCATCGACAACCTGCTCAAGGGAGCGGCTGGACAGGCAATACAGTGCGCCAACCTGATGTTCGGGCTGGAAGAGACAGCCGGGCTCCCGATGGCGGGGTGGATGCCGTGAGCGTGACCGCTGCCACCGGGTTCGCAGCAGGGGGATTGGCTTGCGGGATCAAGCCCGACCGGCAGCTCGACCTCGCCGTCGTTACGGCAGTCGCCGGGACGGTTGGCGCTGCCGTCTTCACCACAAATCAGGCTGCCGCGGCCCCGGTAACGGTGAGCAAGGACAATCTGGCCGCGGGCCCCAGCGTGCGTGCGGTGGTTCTCAACTCCGGCTGTGCGAACGCGGGCACGGGCGACGACGGGATTGCAGCCGCCGACACCACCGTTGCTGCGGTGGCCGCAAACGTCGGATGCGCCCCGGAGGATGTCCTGGTGTGTTCGACAGGCGGCATCGGCAAGTCCCTCGAGGTGGACAAGGTCGTCGGCGGAGTCGCCACCCTGATTCCGCAGCTTGCTGCGTCCTCTGCCGCGGGACGGGCGGCGGCCGAGGCAATCATGACGACCGATACCGTTCCCAAGGAAGCCGCATTGCAGAAAGGCGGGTTCACCGTCGGTGGGATGGCCAAGGGGGCCGGAATGGTGCGCCCCGACATGGCAACCATGCTTGTCGTGGTGACCACCGATGCGGTGGTCCAAGCAGCCGAGCTTGACACGGCTCTGCGGGCGGCCGTTGCTGATTCTTTCCATGCACTCAATATCGATGGTTGCCCATCTACCAATGACACCGTGATTCTGCTTGCGTCGGGTTCCAGCGGAGTAACTCCTACGCGGGAGGAGCTGACGTCAGCCGTCACCCAGGTGTGCTGGGATCTGGCGAACCAGTTGGCAGCTGATGCAGAGGGAGCCAGCCGGGTGGTGACAGTCGAGGTCGTCGGCGCAGTCGACCGCGCGACCGCCCGTCGCGCCGGCCGCCTGGTCACCGACTCGGCGCTGGTCCGATCCGCTTTCTTCGGAGGCGACCCCAATTGGGGTCGCCTGCTCGGTGCGCTCGGCGCTACCGACGTCGCGTTCGACCCAAACGAGTTCGGGGTTGCCTACAACGGGATCGCTGTCGCCGAAGACGGCAGGGAGGTGGCACACGATGCGGCTGCGCTGCACCGGGCGATAGCTGCAGGTGACTTCACAGTGACCATGACCATCGGTCGCGGGTCCGGGGCGGCCCGCGTGCTGACAACCGACCTCACCCCCGAGTACGTCAACTTCAACGCCGAGTACTCGTAATGGCTGCGCTGATTCACCAGATGGAGAACCAATGACATCGGGACACTCAACTCCACACCCTGCGAAGCCGCGAATCGCCAAGACCATGGGGAAGGCGCGCATCTTCTCCGAGGCGCTTCCGTTCATCAAGGACTTTCGAGGCCGAACCGTCGTCATCAAGTACGGCGGGTCCGCCATGGTGGATGAGGATCTGCGCAACACGTTTGCGGATGACGTTGCCATGTTGCACTACGTCGGCATCCATCCGGTGATCGTCCACGGTGGCGGTCCCCATATCTCGCAAGCGATGGGACAGCGCGGCATCGAACCGCAATGGTTCGAAGGGCTGCGAGTTACGGATGACGAGACAATCCGCGTGGTCCAATCCACTCTTGCCGGGGAGATCAACCCCGACATCGTGCGCCTCATCAACGCACACGGTTCGGTGGCCGCCGGGGTCAACGGCCTCGACGGAAACCTCTTCGTCGCCAAGCCAAAGGACGAGCGGCTGGGTTTCGTCGGCGAGATCACCGAGGTCAATCCCGGCTTGGTGCAGAGTCTGCAGCACCAGGGCTACGTGCCCGTGGTCGCCCCGCTGGCGCGCGGTGAAGACGGCAAGGCTTACAACCTGAATGCAGACACCGCGGCTGGGGCTCTTGCCGAGGCCCTCGGTGCTCTCAAGGTGATGTATCTCACAGATGTGGAAGGGCTATACCGTGATCTTGGAGACCGGGATTCGCTGATTGCCCGTATCGTGGTCTCAGACCTCGAAGAGCTCATTGAATCGGGGTCGGCATCATCGGGAATGCTGCCGAAGCTGCAATCGTGCATTTCGGCAGTGCGAGGTGGAGTCGAGCGGGCTCATATCCTCGATGGCCGGATGCAACATGCGCTGTTGCTCGAGGTCTTCACCCCAGAGGGCATCGGCACGATGATCACGATGGAGCCGGTGCCATGAGTCCGGCGACCGCCAGCCGGAGACGGACCATCCGCAAGCTGCTCGGCAAAGGAACCATCACCAGCCAGGCTCGCCTGGTCGAGCTGCTCGAAGCCGAGGGCTATCCGGTGACCCAGGCGACCGTCTCGCGTGACCTGGATGCGCTAGGTGCAACCAAGTTGCGCGATGAAGACGGGACCGTGCACTACACGATCAGCAACGGCGGCGTGAGTCTCACCGAGGCCGAATCCCGTCTTGCGAGGGCGGTCAACGAGTTTGTCGACCTCATCGCGGTGTCAGACAACCTGGTCGTGCTGCATACACCCCCGGGAGCGGCTCACCTGGTCGCAGGCGCCATCGACGGTGCCCAACTCGAGGGTGTACTGGGGACGGTTGCCGGAGATGACACGCTGCTGGTAGTTGCTGCGCCTGACCTTGGCGGGACCGGTATCGCAACGAAGATCGAAAACATAGGAGCAAGAAGATGAGCGAGATCAAGAAGGTGGTTCTGGCGTACAGCGGCGGCCTCGATACCTCGGTGATTCTGCGTTGGGTCATCGAGCAGTACGGCGCCGAGGTGATCGCCTATACCTGTGACGTGGGCCAGGGTGATGAAGTTGCCGAGGCGGAGGAGAAGGCATTGGCGACCGGTGCCAGCCAGGCCATCGTCGATGACAGGCGCGCTGAGTTCGTCTCAGACTTCGTGTTCCCGGCAATCCGCGCCAACGCGGTCTACGAGAGCTACTACCTGCTCGGGACCTCGCTAGCTCGCCCAGTGATTTCGAAGGGGATGATGGAAGCGGTAGAGGCAACAGGCGCCGACGCCATCGCCCACGGAGCGACCGGCAAAGGCAACGATCAAGTGCGCTTTGAGCTGGCGGCTTTTGCGATGGATCCCGGTATCAAGGTGATCGCTCCCTGGCGGGAATGGGATCTGCAAGGACGGGCCGACTGTGTCGCCTACGCCGAGAAGCACGGCATCCCCATCCCGGTGACGCCCGACAAGCCGTACTCGATGGATGCCAATCTTCTCCACATCTCCTACGAGGGTGGCGTACTCGAGGATCCCTGGGAGGCGCCGCCCAAGGGCATGTTCCGCATGACGGTTGACCCTTGGGAAGCCCCCGACATGATGGAGACGATCTCTGTCGAGTTCGAGCACGGCAACGCGGTGGCCATCAACGGAGTCAGAATGAGTCCGGTCGAGATTCTCTCCAAGTTGAACGAAATCGGGGGCCGACACGGGGTAGGGCGGGTCGACATCGTGGAGAACCGGTTCGTCGGCATGAAGTCGCGGGGTGTGTACGAGACACCTGGCGGCACGATCCTGCACCACGCTCATCGCGCTGTCGAGTCGTTGACCCTTGACCGCGAGGTGACCCACTTGCGGGACGAACTGTCACCTCGCTACGCCGAAATGGTCTACAACGGTTTCTGGTTCTCACCGGAACGCGAAGCACTGCAGCAGTTCATGGACGAGATCCAGAAACCTGTCAACGGTGAAGCTCGTATCACTCTCTACAGGGGCAACGTCATTGTCGACGGCCGGCGATCGGACTCGCACAGCCTCTACGACGAGGCGACGGTCACGTTCGAAGCCGACGATGTCTACGACCAGGGTGACGCCACCGGGTTCATTCGGCTGCAATCGCTGCGACTGCGCACCTTTGCGGAGAAGCGGCTGGGAGAGGGGGAGTAGCGATGACCCTGTGGGGTGGGCGTTTTGAGGAGGATCCCGCCGCGATCCTGTGGCGGTTTACTGTCGACGCCTCTGATCGGCGCCTCCTGGCGGACGACATCCGCGGCTCGCTGGCCCATGCGGCCATGCTGGGTGACGTAGGGCTGCTGTCCGCGGACGAGACGAGCGAGATAGCGGCAGGGTTGCAGACGATCTTGGCTGAGGCCACCGAAGGCGATTTCGAGTGGTCTGACGGCGATGAGGATGTCCATTCCGCCGTGGAGCGGCGGTTGTACGAGCTGATTGGGGACACGGCCGGCAAGCTTCATACCGGAAGGTCTCGCAACGATCAGGTTTGTCTCGATCTCCGTCTGTATCTGCGGCGCGCTGCTGAGGAGCGAGCCGAGCAGATCGGTGGTCTGGCCAAGGTGCTGGCTGCCCTCGCCGAGGATGCCGGCGACACCGTGGTGGCGTCCTACACCCATGTGCAACAGGCACAAGCCGTGCCGCTGGCGCACCATCTCCTGGCATATGCCTGGATGCTGTTGCGCGACCGCGACCGCTTCCTCGACGCCGTTTCGCGGATCGATGTCTCCCCGCTGGGTGCGGGGGCAGCGGCGGGGAGCCGGCTGCCGCTGGATCCGGAGCAGACTGCGGCGGCGCTCGGGTTCGATTCGGTGTTTGCCAACTCGATGGATGCCGTGGCGTCGCGGGACTTCGTTGCCGAGTACACGTTCTGTTGCGCGCAATCCATGGTGACGCTGTCACGCTTGAGCGAGGAATTGGTGCTGTGGGCAAGCGAGGAGTTTGGCTGGGCGACGTTTGGTGATGCCTTCACGACCGGTTCCTCGGCGATGCCGCAGAAGAAGAACCCCGACATCGCCGAGCTGGCGCGCGGCAAGGCTGCCACGGTGATCGGTGATTTGATGGGGCTGCTTGCTCTGCAGAAGGGCCTCCCGCTCACCTACAACCGCGACCTGCAAGAAGACAAGCGAGCGGTGTTTCACGCCGACGACGCACTGTCGCTGGCGCTAGCCGCGATCGGTGGCATGTTGGAGAGCGCCGTGTTCCACCCGCCAACACCATCTGGGGCTGTGACGGCGTTGGACCTGGCCGAGCTACTCGTCGGGCGAGGCGTTGCATTTCGGGAAGCTCACCGTGCGGTCGGGTCGCTGGTTGCGGTGCTGGGTGCCGAGGGACGCACGCTGCAGGAGGCAACCGCAGGAGAACTGCAGGCAGCTCATCCGCAGCTGGTCCCAGAGGATCTGAATGACCTGACGCCCACGGGGTCCGTCGCGGCCCGCGCCACTGCGGGCGGTGGCTCGATGGAATCGGTCCGCACCCAGCTGGCC